>NZ_JBSGBK010000090.1:0-33526 GCF_053601215.1 Amycolatopsis sp. NPDC004772 | reverse complement strand
TGAGGTTGTTAGTTTGGTTCTACCGTCGTGGGGGGGGGCCCCCCCCCCCCCCCAACGCCACATTGGGGCGTTTGGGGGCCCTACCCGGCCGAGCAGCCCTGCAGCGTCGCCACCTGCTGGCCCGCCAACAGGAACGCGCCCACGCCGAACGCCGACGTGTCGGTCGCGTGAGCGGTCGCCGGGCGGTCGCCCACCGGCTGGACGTAGCCCACCTTGCCGTCGGCCTGCAGGGCCTTCGTCGACAGTGCCGTCCACGCCTTGTCCACCACGGGGCGGAACCGGGCCGCGTCGAGGATGCCCGCGTTGACGCCCCAGCCGATCCCGAACGCGAAGAACGCCGTGCCGCTGGACTCCGGGCCGCCGTGGTTCCACGGGTTGAGCAGGTCCGAGTTCCAGAAGCCGTCCCGTCGCTGGGTCAGGGCCAACGTCGAAGCCATCTTCTTGAACACGCGCAGGTACTCCGGCCGCCGCGGGTCGTCGGTCGGCAGGACCTGGAGCACCTTCGTCAACGCCGCCAGTGCCCAGCCGTTGCCGCGGGACCAGAACACGCCCGAGCCCTTGAACCGCGCGTCGCGGTACCACAGGCCGGTGAACTCGTTGAACAGCTTGCGTTCCGACGATCGGAACAGCTGGTCCATTGCGTCCAAATAGGACGGATTGTGGTCGATCAGGCTCATCCGCGCGAACGACGGCATCGCCATGTTCAGCGCGTCGGCGTAGTCCCAGTAGTCGCGGTGGCCGGCCTGGACGGACGCCACCTCGGCCTGGATCCGGGTGCGGATCGAGTCGAGGGGGATTTCCGGGTGGAAGTACGTGTAGAGGTCGAGGTAGGCCTCGCCGGCGGCCTGGTTGTCCGGGAAGAACGGCCGCTTCGGGTCCTCCGGCAGCAGGTACTTGTTGGCCTGGGCCCACGGGTACGTCTTGTGGTTGGACTGGCCGGTGGTCCGGACCAGGGCCAGGTTGCCGACGTGGAACGTCGCGTTCTGCCAGTCCGGTGCGTCGGGGTTGGTGCCGTTGGCGGCCCAGTAGTTGCCCGCGGACACCATTTCGTCGGAGATCGTGCAGGTCGCGGCGGCCGCCACCGGGGTCGTCAAGAGACCGCCCGCCACCGCCGCGGCCGCGAGCACGCCGAAACCGCGAATTGCCGGGAAACGCATGAAAAGCGTCCTCCTCAACAGGTCATGGCGGCGGTCGTCCGCAGCGAGTGAAGCGCGTCCCGGTAACCGTGTCAAGGTACCGATCACCGGTACGCCGCAACGGTTTCCAGCAATCGGCGGCACGCGGACTCGGCGCCGTCGGCGTTCTTCGCCAGCACCAGCGTCAGCACCCGGGAATGGGCCACCAGCTCCATCGGCTCGCCCTGCGCCCGCAAAGCGGCGGCCACCGGCACCTGCAGCTGCGCGATCAGCGTGTTCCCCGACGCCCGGATCAGCGCCGCGTGGAACCGCGAATCGGCGTCCTGGAACGCTTCGCCCTCGCCGCGCTCGACCGCGTCGGCCATCTGCGCGTAGGCCGCCGCCATCGCCGAAAGCTCGTCCGGACGCCGGTGCCGCGCCGCCATCCGCGCCGCCTGCGGTTCGATGGCCAGCCGCAGTTCGAGGAGCTCGCGCAGGTGCTCGCGGCCGCCGGGACCGCCGACGCGCCAGGCGATGACGTCCGGGTCGATCGCGTCCCACGCCTCGGGCGGCAGCGTCCAGGTGCCAACCCGCGGGCGCGCGGTGACCATGCCCTTCGACTCCAGCACGCGCAACGCCTCGCGGACCACCGTGCGGGACGCGGAGAACCGGCGGCCGAGCTCCTCGGGGACGAGCGGCTGCCCGTCCCCGAGGACTCCTTCGACGATGAGCCTGCCCAGTTCGTCGACGATCCGGGCGTGGAGGTTCACTCCGGCAGGCCGACGCGCCGTTCCCCGCTGCGCAGCTGCTGCAGCACGACGGCGATCACCAGCAGCGCGCCGTGAGCGACGTTCTGCCAGAACGGGTTGATCCCCAGCCCGGACATGCCGTTGTCGAGCACGCCCAGGATGACCACGGCGAGCACGGTCGAAATGATCGACCCGCGGCCGCCCTTGAGCATCGTCCCGCCGAGCGCGGCACCGGTGACGGCCTGCAGCTCCAGGCCTTCCGAGCCGGACGTCGGCTGGCCCGAGCCGGTGCGCGCGGTGATCAGCACGCCCGCGATCGCCGCGACCACGCCGACGAGCGCGTACACGCCGATGATGTACCGGTTGATGTTGATGCCGGCCAGCCGCGCGGCCGTGTCGTTGCCGCCGATGGCGTAGACGTTGCGGCCGATGTCGGTGTACTTGAGCAGGAAGTGCAGCAGCGCCGCGACGATCAGGAACACCCACACCAGCGACGGCAGGCCCGCGATCGCGCCCTTGGCCAGGAAGATGAACAGGTCGTCGCCGCCGGTGTAGCCCTGCGCCTTGCCGTCGGAGATGACCTGCGCGATGCCCTTGTAGGTGGCGAGCATGGCCAGCGTCGCGACCACCGGGTTGACCCGGCCGAAGATGATGATCATGCCGTTGACCAGGCCGCAGAGGATGCCGACGCCGACCGCGGCGAGGATGCCGACCTCGGCGTTGCCGGTCGAGGTGAACACCATCGCCGAGATCACCGACGCCAGCCCGGCCATCGAGCCGACCGAGATGTCCAGCGCGCCGAGGATGATCACCAGCGTCTGCACCAGGGCGAGCAGGCCCATGATGGTGATCGCGCTGCCGATGAGCAGCAGGTTGTTGGTGCGGAAGAAGTTCTCGTTCAGCACGCTCAGCAGGATCACCAGCGCGATCAGCGTGATGATCAGGCTGGAGTTCTGGACGCCGATACCGGTCAGCACGCGCCGCGCGGCAGACGGCTGAGGCGCGGCGGCGGGCGCCGAAGTTTCCTTGGTGGGGGTGCTCATGCGCCGATCTCCTGGGCGTCGTCCACGGCTGGTTCGGTTTCGGGGATGGCGAGGGTCAGCACGGCTTCCTCGGTCGCCTCTTCGCGGCCGATCTCGCCGGCCAGGCGCCCGGCGCGCATCACGAGGATGCGGTCGGCCAGCGTCAGCACCTCGGGCAGGTCGGAGGAGATGACCAGCAGCGCGATGCCTTCGGCGGCAAGACCGTCGATGATCCGGTAGATCTCGGCCTTCGCGCCGACGTCGACCCCGCGCGTCGGCTCGTCGAGGATCAGCAGCTTCGGCCGCCGCGCGAGCCAGCGCGCGAGGACGGCCTTCTGCTGGTTGCCGCCGGAGAGCTTCCGGACTTCCTGCTCCATCGACGGCGTCCGCACGCGAAGCTCGCGTACGTACTCCTCGACGAGCGCGCGTTCCTTCGCCCGCTTCACCACCCGGAAGCGGCGAAGGCGGTCGAGGACAGCGATGGAGACGTTGTCGCGTACGGACCGCTGCATGAGCAACGCGTCCGTCTTGCGCTCTTCGGGCGCGAAGCCGATGCCCGCTTTGACGGCGTCACCCGGGTTGTGCGCGCGCAGCCGCTTGCCGCCGAGCTCCACGGTCCCGGACCGGATCGGCAGGTCGCCGACGATCGCGCGGGCCAGCTCGGAGCGTCCCGCCCCGACCAGCCCGGCCAGGCAGACGACCTCGCCCGCCCGGACCTGCAGCGAGATCCCGGTGACGTCGTCGGTCGTGACGTCGGCCAGCTTCAGGACCACGTCCCCGGTGTCCTGGGTGACGCGGCGCTCGAGCGCCGAAAGGTCGCGGCCGATCATCATCCGGACCAGACCGGCTTCGTCGGTCTCCGCGGCCTGCTGGACGCCGACGAGCTTGCCGTCGCGCAGCACCGCGACGCGGTCGGCGAGCTGGAAGATCTCCTTCATCCGGTGCGAGACGTAGACGACCGCGACCCCGCTGTCGCGCAGCCGCCCGATCAGCCGGAACAGCGCCTCGACCTCGTGTTCCGACAGCGACGACGTCGGCTCGTCGAAGGCGATGACCCGCGGTGGGGTGGCCGCGGTGAGCACGCGCAGGATCTCGACGAGCTGGCGTTGCGCGGGGGAGAGCGCGGCGCCGAGCGTGGCCGGGTTGAGGACGCCTTCGAAGCCGTACTCGACGAGCGCGTCGTGCGTGGCCTTGGTGAGCGTGCGGCGGCTGAACACCCGGGCCTTCGCGGGGAGTTCGCCGACGAAGACGTTCTCCGCCACCGAAACGTGCGGGATGATCTCGGGTTCCTGGTAGATCACGCGCACCCCGGCGGCCATCGCCGCGCGCGGGGTGTCGAAGGTGACCTCGGTGCCGTCCAGGAGCAGCCGGCCGTCGTCCGGGCCCTGGTCGCCGGACAGCACGCGCAGGAGCGTCGACTTGCCGGCGCCGTTTTCGCCCATCAGCGCGAGGACTTCGCCGGAGCGGAACTCCAGCGAGACGTCGTCGAGGGCGGTGACCCCGGAGAAGCGCTTGCCGATGCCCTCGACGGCGAGCGCGGGAGGGGAGCTGGACATGGTCGCCTTCCGTACGGCGGTCGTGAGTGGTAAGGCGGGTTAGAACCCGCCTTACCACTCACGAGGGTGGGCGGTCAGGTGCAGTTGACGCCGGCCTGCTTGTAGTTGTCCTTGTTGACGATCGTGGTCTTGGCGATCGTCTCGGCGGGCAGTTCCTTGCCGTTCTTGACCTTGTCGACCAGCACCTGGATCGCCGAGCGGCCGACCTCGGCGCCGGAGATGTAGAGCGCGGCCTTGTTGCCGGTGTCCTTGCCGGCGGCCCAGTCCTTGCAGTCGAGGTAGGCCCCGAGCCCGACGCCGATGATGTTGTTCGCCGCCACGCCGGAGTTGGCCAGCGCGGTGACGACGCCGGTCTCGTTCTCGTCGTTGCAGCCCCAGACGACCCAGTGCTTGACGCCGGGGTTGGAGCCGATCACCGCGCCGGAGCGGTTCTGCGCGTCGACCGGGGAGTTGTCGGTGCCGACGTCGATCACCTGGACGTCGGCGCCCGCGGCCTTGGCGAACGCGGACTTCGCGGCGTTGACGCGGTCGGTGCAGACGGTCAGGTCCTGCTTGAACGCGCTGATGATCTTCGTGTCGGCGGCCGCCCAGCCCGCGGCCTTGAACAGCTTCCCGGCCTCGGTGCCGACCGAATCGCCCATCTGGCTGCCGTTGAAGCCGACGAACGGCGCCTTCGCGCCCGAGCCGTCCTTGATGACGTCGTCGGAAGCGATCAGCGGGATGCCCGCGCTCTTGGCCTTGTCGATCACCTGCGGGCCGATCGCCTGGTCCGGGACGACGATCGCGACGCCGTTGGCGCCCTGCGCGACCGCGGCGTCGAGTTCGGTGATCGCCTTGTTGGCGTCCTGGCCGAGGTTGACCACCTTGAGCTCGACGCCGAGCTCCTTCGCCTTCTCCTGCGCGCCCTGGGCCTGCTCGACGAAGTACTGCTGGTCACCCTGTTTCTGCAGGTAGTACAGGGTGACCTTGCCGTTGGCGGGTGCCTGCTGCTGCGGTGCTGCGGTGTCCTTGCCGGAGGAGCAGGACGCCAGCAGGGCACCGGAAATCAAACAACAACCAACAACGCTCCAGGTTCGGAACCTGTGCGGGTGTGTGGACATCGAGTGCTCCCATGGGGGCCGAGGTCGGGTGGTTCGTTCGGGGTTCACGAAGTGACTCGTATTACAAAACACCCGTTCGAGGAGCGTCAAGGCGCAGTTAGCGGAGCGAGACCTACTCTGCGTAGTTGCATCGTGGCAAGCAGGGGGTTCAATTATCGTATTTTTTCCGGCCTGTCCTGCGCGTTGTCCGGTTTTGTCCTGTGCGAATGTTCTGATCGGTGTTGTCGACTGTGGTGGAAGTTTCAGCGCGTACCCGGACGGCGTGGCTGTCCGATTCGCCCGGCTGGCAGGATGGCCGGACCACGTTAGGGGGACCGATGACGAAGCACCGCGTCGCCGCGCTCGCCGGAATCGCCGTCCTGGCGGCCGCCTGCAGCAGCCCGCCGCAGCAGGGGCCGGCGCCGACGCCGTTCCCGGATTCGACGGCTTCCTCTTCGGCCGCCGCGCCCGACGGGTCGTTCAGCGTCGTCGCCACCGGAGACGTGCTGATCCACCCGGCGCTGACCGAGCAGGCCGAGGCCGACGGCGGCGGCAAGATCGACTACCGGCCGCTGCTGGCCGGGATCAAGCCGCTGATCTCCGGCGCCGACCTCGGGATCTGCCACCTCGAGACGCCGCTGGCGCCGGAAGGCGGGCCGTACAGCGGGTACCCGTCGTTCAGCGCGCCGCCGGAGATCGCCGACGCGCTCAAGGACATCGGCTACGACACGTGCTCGACGTCGTCCAACCACACGATCGACCAGGGCGCCGAGGGCGTCACCCGCACCCTGGACAAGCTCGACGCGATCGGCGTCAAGCACACCGGCTCGGCGCGGTCGGCGGCCGAGGCCGCGAAGCCGCTGATCATGGACGTCCAGGGTGTCAAGGTCGCGCAGGTGTCGTACGCGTTCGGGTTCAACGGCATCAAGGTGCCGGCCGGCAAACCGTGGCTGGCCAACCAGATCGACGTCGACGACGTCCTGGCGGCGGCTCGCAAGGCGAAGCAGGCCGGAGCGCAGGTCGTGATCGCGAGCCTGCACTGGGGCGTGGAGTACCAGCACGACCCGACGGCCGAACAGCGGTCGCAGGCCAAGAAGATCCTGGCGTCGGATGACGTCGACCTGATCGTCGGCCACCACGCCCACGTGGTCCAGCCGTTCGAGAAGATCGGCGGCAAGTGGGTGGCCTACGGGCTCGGCAACAGCATCGCCCGCCACTCCGAACCCAAGGGCGACACGGAGGAAGGCGCGGCGGCCCGCTTCCGCTTCGTCCGCGACGGCGACCGCTGGAAGGTCGACAAGGCCGAGTACATCCCGACCCTGATCCGCCTGGACGCCCCGATCCGCCTGATCGACTTGTCGACATCCCCGCCGTCGCCCCCGGTCACCAAGGCCCTCGAGGACACGGACAAGAACATCCTCAGCCTCAACGCGGCCAAGTCCGGCCTCACCCGCCCCGGCCCGTAACCCGTAACTCGCGTGATCAGAGCCGTAACTCGCGTGTTTGAAGCCGGATCTCGCGAGTCACGGCTTCAAACACGCGAGTTACGTTCCTGATCACGCGAGTTACGGGGTCAGTGGGTGCGGGTGGTGATGAGGCGGGCCAGGGTGGCGAGTTCGGCGGTGGCCCGGGAAGGTGGGGCGGCGGTGGTGAGGTCGCGCAACGCCTTGGCCAGCAACGCTTCCGCCTGGGCCTGGCTCCACTGGCGGCCGCCCGCGGCGTCGACGAGGGAGGCCGCGCGGGCGAGGTCGGTTTCGTCCAGGGGGTCGCGGCGGGCGTAGAGGGTGGCGAGGTCCGCGCCGGCGGGGGTGCCCGAACACAGGGCCGTCACCACCGGCAGGGACTTCTTGCGGTTCTGGAGGTCGGAGTACACCGGCTTGCCCGTGACGGCCGGGTCGCCCCAGATGCCGAGCAGGTCGTCGATGTGCTGGAACGCCAGGCCCACCGCGCGGCCGAACGCGCCGAAGCGGTCTGCGCCGGCCGTTCCGAAGGCCGCGCCGAGTGTGCAGGACGCGCCCAGCAGGGCCGCCGTCTTGCCCTCCGCCATCCGTACGCACTCGGTGGGGGTGACGTCGTCGCGCTGCTCGAAGTCCAGGTCCGCGGCCTGGCCTTCGAGCAGGGCCAGTGTCGCCGCCGACAGCACCTTCGCGTTCGCCGCGCCGCTCGGCGCCAGCACCTCGAACGCCAGGCTTAGCAACGCGTCCCCGGCCAGCACCGCCGGCCCGGTGCCGAACACCGTCCACGCCGTCGCGCGGTGACGGCGGGTGGTGTCGCCGTCCATGACGTCGTCGTGCAGCAACGAGAAGTTGTGCACCAGCTCGACCGCGACGGCGGCGGGCACGGCATCGGCCACCTCCCCGCCCGCGGCTTCCGCGCACAGCAAGACCAACGCGGGCCGCAGCGCCTTGCCGCCGTCGCCGGCCGCCGGGCGCCCGGCCGCGTCCTGCCAGCCGAAGTGGTAGGCGGCGATCCGCCGCATCGCCTCGGGCAGCCGCTCGGCGGCCGTCCGCAACGCCGGCTCCACGAGCCCCTTGCTCCACGCGAGGACGTCCGCCAGGGGACGGGCGGCGGTGCGCGTGTTCATCGTGGTCATCAGCGACCGACCTGGACGTCGTCGAGGGCGCCGAGGGCGTCGGGGACGAGGACGGCGGCGGAGTGGTAGGCGCTGATGAGGTAGGAGGTGATGGCGCGTTCGTTGGTGCCCATGTGCCGGACGTTGAGTCCGGGTTGGTATTGGTCGGGCAACGATTTCGGGCGGAGACCGATGACGCCGGCGTCGTCTTCGCCGGTGCGCATGGCGAGGATGGACGTCGTCCCGGCGGCGGTCACCGGGATTTTGTCGCAGGGCAGGATCGGGACGCCGCGCCAGGCGGTGACCCGTTTCCCGTCCAGGACAACGGTGTCGGGGTAGATGCGGCGGGCGGTGCATTGGCGGCCGAAGGCGGCGATGGCGTGGGGGTGGGCGAGGAAGAAGCGGGTTTTGCGGCGGCGGCAGAGCAGGTCGTCGAGGTCGAGGGGGGTGGGTGGGCCGGTGCGGGTGGTGAGGCGTTGGTTGAGGTCGGTGTTGTGCAGGAGCCCGAAGTCGGTGTTGTTGATCAGTTCGTGTTCTTGTCGTTCCCGCAACGCCTCCACGGTGAGGCGGAGTTGTTGTTCGAGCTGGTTGATGGGCTGGTTGTAGAGGTCGGTGACGCGGTTGTGGACGTGGAGGACGGTTTGGGCGACGGCGAGGTCGTATTCCCGGGGTGAGGGGTCGTAGTCGACGTAGGTGCCGGGCAGCAGCGGTTCGCCGTCGTGGCCGGCGGCGAGGTCGATGGCGGCTTCGCCTTTGGCGTTTTGGGGTTTGTGTGGCCGGGAGAGTGTGTCGGCGACGTGGGTGCGGAGGGTTTCGGAGCGGCCGTTGAGGCGGGCGTAGGCCGTGGCGGGCAACACCAGCACGATGACGCGGGTGGCGGCGCGGGCGGTGTAGGTCCAGTGGCCGGGGTGGGGGCCGAGGAGTTGTTCGCCGAAGTGGTCGCCGTCGGTGGCGGTGCCGAGGTGGAGGTCGTCGCCGTAGGGGCCGGTGCTGTGGCGGGTGACTTTGCCGTGGGCGAGCAGGAACAGGGTGTCGAGGGGGGTGTCGGCGGTGAAGAGGGTGTCGCCGGGTTCGTATTCGCGTTGTTCGAATGCTTCGGCCAGGGCTGCGAGTGCGGGTTCGTCGCTGAATCCGCGGAGGAGGGGGAGTTCGGTGAGTTCGGCGGGGATGACGTGGACTCGGGTGCCGGTGGTGTAGAAGGAGAGTTTGCCGTCGCCGAGGGTGTAGGTGAGGCGGCGGTTGACCCGGTAGGAGCCGGCGGGGACGTCGACCCAGGGGAGCTGGGTGAGGAGCCAGCGGGTGGTGATGCCGCGCATTTGCGGCCGGGTTTTGGTGGTGGTGGTCAGGGTCCGCGCGGCGGTGACGCTCAGCGACAGCTGCACCGAAGAGGCCACGGTCACGGTGTTTCCCGGCCGATCTCGGCGCTTTCCAGCACCGCGAGAGCGTCAGGCACCAGCACCGCGGCGGAGTAGTACGCCGACACCAGGTAGGAGATGACGGCTTGGTCGTTGATGCCCATGAATCGCACGTTCAGGCCGGGCTGGTATTCGTCGGGTAGTCCGGTTTGGTGGAGTCCGACGACGCCTTGGGTTTGTTCGCCGGTGCGCATCAGCAGGATGGAGCTGGTGCGGGTGTCGGTGACGGGGATTTTGTTGCAGGGGAGGATGGGGACGCCGCGCCAGGAGGGGACTTGGTGGCCGGCGAGGTCGACGCTGGTGGGGTAGACGCCGGCTTTGGTGCATTCGCGGCCGAAGGCGGCGATGGTTTTGGGGTGGGCGAGGAAGAAGCCGGGGTCTTTCCAGACGAGGGTGAGTAGTTCGTCGAGGTCGTCGGGGGTGGGTGGGCCGGTGCGGGTGGGGATGCGCTGGGCGAAGTCGGCGTTGTGCAGGAGCCCGAAGTCGGGGTTGTTGACCAGTTCGTGTTCCTGTCGTTCCCGGAGGGCTTCGACGGTGAGGCGGAGTTGTTGTTCGATCTGGTTCATGGGCTGGTTGTAGAGGTCGGCGACGCGGGAGTGGACCCGCAGCACCGTCTGGGCGACGGAGAGTTCGTATTCGCGGGGGCGGGCTTCGTAGTCGACGAAGGTGCCGGGCAGGACGGGTTCGCCGTCGTGGCCGGAGGCGAGGGAGATTTCGGCTTCGCCGTGGTCATTGCTGGCCGCCGCGCCGCGGGCCCGGTAGTCCTCCAGATGGGCTCGTAGGGTGTCGGAGCGGGTGAGGACGTCGTCGAAGGCGGCGCGGGGCAGGGACAGGACGGTGCAGGTGGTGACGGCTTTGGCGGTGAATTCCCAGATCCCGTCGTCGTTGACGAGGGCGCTGTCGCCGAAGTGGTCGCCGTCGGCGAGGGTGCCGAGGACGACCTGGTCGCCGTAGGCGCCGGTGCCGATTTTGGTGATCTTGCCGTGGGCGAGGAGGTGGACTTCGTCGGCGGGGGAGCCGAATTCGACGAGGGCGTCGCCGGGGGCGTATTCGCGCTGGGTGAACCGGTCGGCCAGTTCGGTCAGGACCTCTTCGTCGTCGAACCCGCGCAGCGGGCCGAGCTCGCCCAGTTCCGGGGGGATGACGCGGACCTGGGCGCCGGTGGTGGTGAAGGTGACCCGCCCATCCCCGACCGCATAGCTCAACCGCCGGTTGACGCGGTAGGCACCGCCGGAGACCTCGACCCAGGGCAGCACCTTGAGCAGCCAGCGGGAGGAGATGCCCTGCATCTGCGGGACCGACTTGGTCGTCGTGGCCAGGGTCCGGGCCGCCGCCCGCCCCAAACTCGACGGCGCCTGCTCGGATTCCACCGGGTCGGTGACAGTCACAACGAGGACCACCCAATCATTCGCGTTCGGCACGTGCCCGCCCCAGCCGGCACGCCGGTCATGACCTGCTATTCCCTGATATGCGCGGTTTCGTCGCGCCGCGAAATCAACATAGCAACCGCGACTGCCCGCACAATGACACGATCGGGTCACCGGGTTAATGGCCGGGCCGCCGCTTGATCATTTTCGGATGATGTTCGACGGCCGTGGTCACGGCCTGTTCGCGGACGTCACTCGGTCGTGAGAGCCCCTGCTCGGCAGCGCGGTCCACGGTCGCCCAGCGATACCGCACCACCGGTGGTACCCCCTCGCAACTGCGCCGAATCGGCGACTTTCGTGATCCTCGTGCGGCCAGCAGGATGAATTCCGCCCTTTCTGTTGTCCGCCCGTAAATGGGTGACTAACTTGAGCGGTCCCGGACGTGGAATGCCGGGCAGTGCTTCCCGCGCTTCGCGGGCGAAAGGACCCGGATGAACATCTTCGTGGCCGGCAGTCTCTGGGTGGCCGGCGCGGCCGTCGTGGCGGGTGTGATCGCGTACCTGGTCCGCCGGTTCGGCTGGGACGAGGGCCGGCCTGACAACAACGACGCGGCGGGCCAGGTGTTCACCATCGTCGGCGGGCTGCACGCGGTCCTGGTCGCCTTCGTCCTGATCTCGCTGTTCGACTCGGTGAGCGAAGCGAGCCAGAACGCGCAGACCGAAGCCGACAGCCTCGTCGCGGCCACCTGGGCGGCCGACGCGCTGCCGGCCGAGACGAAGGACCGGGTGCACCAGCTCGCCGCCGCGTACGCGCGGACGGTCGAGGAGCAGGAGTGGCCGCGCCTGGCCGACGGCGGCCCGGTGCCGGCCACGGGCGCGACGCAGCTCGACCAGATGCGCGAGGCGGTGGCGGCCGCCCCGGCCGAGGACGACTGGCTGCTCGACCGCAAGACCGAGGCGAGCAACCAGCTCTGGTCGGTCTACCAGGCCCGCGAACAGCGGCTGGCGCACTCCGGCGCGGACGGCGTCGGCGCCGTCGTCTGGTTCGCCCTGATCCTCGGCAGCCTGATCACCGCGATCCTGCTGCCCAACCTGTTCGGCGGCACCCGGCTCGCCGCGCACATCATCATCGTGTCCACGCTGGCCGGCACGATCACGTTGCTGCTGTTCGCCATCTACCAGCTGCAGAACCCGTTCAGCGGCGGCGCGAAGGTGGCGCCGGAGGCGTTCACCTCGGCCCTGGAAAGGCTGGCTTGACCGGCACGCGGGCCCGCTGGGCGGCGATGCTCGGCGTGGCCGTGGCGGTCTCGGCGCTGCTGGCGGCCACGGGCTGGCTCGCACCGCCGTCGGCGAAGGAGCCGGCCCACGCGCCGGGCGGCTGCACGGTCCTGCAGGCCGAGAACGAGCGCGACGGCGCACCGACGACGTTGCGGCTGATCTCCCTGCCCGGCGGGGTGACGCGCCGGGTGAGCCAGGCCGGCTACTGGATCAACGCGATGGGCTACTCCGCCGCGCAGGGCGTGATCTACGGCGTCGCCGACGGCACCCGCGCCGGCCGCTACCCGGGCGCGCACGCGGTGCGGATCGACACCGCCGGCGTGGTGACCGACCTGGGCGTGATCGGCCGGGCCGGCGCGCGGAAGCCGGTGTGGAGCCCGGTCACCGGCGCCACCGCGGGCGCGATCGACGGCGACCGCTGGTACGTCCGGCAGGGCAGCGATCTGTACACAGTGGACATCGACCCGGCGGCGCCGGACTACGTGCGGGTGGTGCACCGGACGGCGCTGCGGCCGGTGTCGCTGGCCGTCGGGGTCGACGACTTCGCCTTCGACCCGGCGGACGGGCTCCTCCACGGCGTCTCGGCGACCTCGCGCGGGGATAGCTCGGTGGTCACCCTCGACCCGTCGAGCGGGAAGGTCGTGGTGGTGCCCGGGCTGAAGTTCCCCGAAGGCGGCGCGTACGGGTCGGTGGTGCTCGCCCCCGGCGCGATCTACGCCACGGCCAACCGCGCCGGGCAGCGCAGCGTCACCTACCGCCTCCCGCGCGACGGCTCGGGCCCGGCCACCGAGGTCGCTTCCGGGCGGCCGCTGGTGAGCGGCGACGCGGCCGGATGCTTCGCCGAGGCGCCCGCACCCCTGCCCCCACCGCCGCCGACGACCCCTCCGGGGCAGTCCTCACCTCCGCCGACGACACCCCCGGGGCAGTCCTCGCCCCCGCCGACGACGCCTCCGGGGCAGTCGTCACCTCCGCCGCCGCCGCCCCGGACCGAGCCGCCGGCACCGGAGCCATCACCCCCGCCGCCACCACCGGTGGAGCAGCCCGTCGTCGCGCCGCCGACCCCCGTGCCGGCCCCGCCGCCTGTGGTCACGCCGGCGCCGTCCACCCCGGCCCCGCCGCCTTCGCCGCCGCCGACACGCCACTCGCGTCCGGAGAAGAAGACCCAGCCGGTCGTCCAGGACGCCGGGCACCGCACCGAGCAGAAACGGCGCTGGGGGCTGACGGCGCTGATCCTGGTGCTCGGCGGCGGCGCGGCGGTCGGTCACGTGCGCCGGCACCGGTGAGGGGTCAGTACTTGAACTGGTCGACGTTGTCGGCGGTGATGAGCAGGGGATCGCCCAGCAGGACGGTCTTCGTCGCGTCGTCGTACTTCACCGCCGGCAGCTCCAGGCTCACCTTGTTGACGGCCTGGAGCGGCTTGCCGTCGGCGACCTGCTTCGCCGTCCACGCGGTCAGGTAGCCCAGCGACTCGACGTTCCACAGCACCGACTGCGAGCACGAGCCCTTGAGCAGGTACGGCTTGATGGCCTGCGGCGTCCCGACGCCGACGGTGAACACCCGGCCGATCTTCTGCTCGTCGTCCACCGCCTTCGCGACGCCGGGCGCGGACGTCGTGCACTCGCCGATCAGCCCGGTCAGACCGGGGTGGGCGGCCATGAGCTGCTTGGCGAGGACGGTCGCCTTGTCCGTGTCTTCGCCCGCGTACACGGTGTCGACCAGCTCGGCCTTCGGGTAGCGGCCGGCCGCGTACTCCTTCTGGACGGCGATCCACGAGTTGAGGTTCGCCGCGGCCCGCCCGCAGGAGACGATCGCGTACTGGCCGGTGCCGCCGGTCTTCGCCATCAGCGCGTCGACGAGCGCGGTGCCGATGCCCTGCGCGCTCGCCTGGTTGACGAACACCTCGCGCTGCGTGCCCGGCGCGTCGGTGTCCGAGGTGAGCACGTGGATGCCCTTCGCCCGGGCCTCGGCGATCACGCCCGCGAGCGCGGCCGGGTCGTTCGGGGCCACGACGATGACGTCGACCTTCTTCGCGATCAGGTCGCGCACGATGGCGACCTGATCGGCCGGGTCGACGGTCTCCGGGCCGGTCGAGTGCCACACGACGCCGAGCTGCTTCGCCGCTTCGCGGCCGCCGTTGTCCATCGCCTGGAAATACGGGATGTCGCGGACCTTGGGCACGAACTCGATCCGGGTCGGTGCCGGGGCGGGTGCGCTGTCCAGCTGGTCCGAGCAGCCCCCCAGCGCGAGCGCCGCAACCAGTGCCATCGCCGCGACCAGCCGGGAAGTCTTCGACGGCCCTCGCATCTCCACCCGTTCCTCAGGAAATTCGATCGGTTCGATGGGTCTGCGCGTGGTGGAGACCAAGGGCGAACGTAGGGCCCCGGGTAACTGTGGTCAACGGGATGTGCGCAAAGGGTTACGGAAGTGAGTTGTGTCTCGGGCGGTCGCGGAGGTGAATGCCCTGGCCGGACGCTTTCGGTTACGCTCCGTAGTAATCTGCCTGCCTCGGGTGGTGTGACCCGGGAGACGTGCGTCAGGTACCCCCTAGGGGTATAGTCCGAGTCATGAGCGAACAGCACGGGGCTTCGTGGGCGACGGCGATCCAGGCGACTCTGCACTGCCTGACCGGCTGTGCCATCGGTGAGGTGCTCGGCATGGTGCTGGGCACGGCGTTCGGCCTGCACAACGCGGCCACCGTGGTCCTCTCGATCGCGCTGGCCTTCGTCTTCGGCTACGGCCTGACCATGCGGGGCGTCCTGAAGTCGGGGATGAACCTCCCGGCGGCGTTCAAGGTCGCGCTGGCCGCGGACACCGTGTCGATCGCCGTGATGGAGCTGATCGACAACACCGTGGTCGTGGCGATCCCGGGCGCGATGGACGCGGGGCTGGCCAGTCTGCTCTTCTGGCTGGCGCTGGTCCTCTCGCTGGCGATCGCGTTCGTCGTCACGGTGCCGGTCAACAAGTGGATGATCGGGCGCGGCCTCGGGCACGCCAAGGTGCACGCGCACCACCACTGAGCAGGGCGTCCGGGGAGGTGGCGGCCTCCCTGGACGCCGCTACCCGGCGGACAGGTCGACCGCGCGGTCGACCTTGCGCCGGTCGAGCACCCGCAGGATGCCTTCCAGCAGGTAGTAATCGGCGTAGGGCAGCGAGACCTCGACGCCGTCCTCGGCCGGGCGGTTGCGGGTGCAGCGGGCCACACTGGCCTCGGCGCGGGAGGACTTCGTCGTCAGGCACGTCCGCGACACCGCGGTGAGGATCCGCAGCGCGCTCTCCCGGTACTGCGGGCGGTGCGTGAGCTCGGCCAGGTCGAGCAGGCCGCACGCCATGATCACGCCGGCGGAAGCGTCCTTGACGTCGTTCGGGGCCTGCGGGGCCAGGTAGTCCCACACCGGAACGTGGTCGGCGGTCAGCCGGGACAGCGCGAAGTCCGCGAGCCGGCGGGCTGTGGTCAGGAACTCCGCGTCCCCGGTGCGCCGGTGGATGGTCGTGAACCCGTAGACGCCCCAGGCCTGCCCGCGCGACCAGCACGACGTGGGGCTGTAGCCCTGCACGGTGTTCGGCCCGATCGGCGCGCCGGTGACCGGGTCGAAATCGAACACGTGCGGCGTCGACCCGTCGGGGCGCAGGAAGTTCCGCTGCGCCGTCTTCGCGTGCGCGACGGCGATCTCGAGGTACTTCGGGTCCTGCGTCTGCGCGCCGGCGAACGCGAGCAGGTCGAGGTTCATCATCGTGTCCATGATGACGCGGCCGGCGTTGTTCGGGTCGGACAGCGCACCCCAGGCACGGATGAACCGCCCCGCCGGGTTGTAGCGCTTGATCAGCGACGACGCCGCCTGGATCGCGCCCGCCTTCCACTTTTCGTCGCCGGTGAGCCGCCAGGCGGTCACCCACGAAGGGTAGAAGAGGAATCCGAGGTCGTGCGTGCCCGTGTCGTTCTGGCGCGGCGCGAGTTTTTCGGCGGACGCCAGCGCGAGGGTCTTGAATTGTTCTTCGCCGCTGTACAGCCAGGCCAGCCACAACTGGCCGGGCCAGAATCCGCCGACCCAGTCGCCGTTCTGCGAATAGGTCCATTTCTCGAACTTCGTGCCGACCGGGAACGCGGTGACCCCGGGGGCCACCGCGCGGAGCTTGCCCACCGCGTAATCGGCCGCTTGGCGGAGCGTCCGGGTGACCGAGGCCAGGTCGGAGGGTTCTGGGGTGGCGGCCGAGGCGGCCGTCGAGGTGCTGGCGCCCACCGCCACCGCGGCACCGGCCGCGGTGGTCAGCAGGGTTCTCCGGGAAACGCTCACAGGTACCCGCCATTCCGTGATTTCGTGATTCCGTGGGAGGGAATTTTGGCACGCACGGCGGGGCGTTGTACACCCGGTGGAAGTCTGTTCACGGTTGTGAATTATGTGCCGCTGAGTGGAATGGCCGGGAAATGGGCGAAGGCCCGGCGGGGGACACCGGGCCTTCGCCGTTGTCGCGGGTGAGGGCAGTCAGCCGCGACGGTTTTCAGCAGTGCGGGGCGACCGGCTGGTCGGAACCCGTCTGCAGGTAGGTGTCGGACACGTAGTGGCCCGGGCCGATCCGGTCCCAGATGTTGCCGGTGCCGAACTTGCCGGTGACGGTGTCACCCTCGACGTAGCACTCGATGTTCACCTTGGCGTAGTTCGCCGCCAGGCCCTTGATGGCGGCCGAGGTGCTCGCGCTCGCCCGGACGTTCATCGGGTCGCCGGCCGTGCTGACCACGCCGGTCGGGCCGGAGCCGGTCCACAGGTAGGTGACGTTGACGTTGCCGTTGTCGGACATGCCGAGGCCGTCCCAGAAGACGCCGTCGGCGAGGTCGATGCCGGCCGGGTTCTGCACCTTGTAGCCGAGACCGCTCTTGCCGCCGTTGTAGCCGTTGTGGTACGCGGCGTACGCCTCGGGCTGGCCCTGCGGCAGGTCCTTGAACTTGGTCCGCACCGACGCCGGGTTCCAGTAGTCGTCCTGCTCGTTCCACGGGCCGACGTCCCACACCGGCGCGTACTCGCACTTGCTGCCGTCGGTGCGGCAGACGCGGACCGAGTAGTTGCCGGTGCCCTTCGGGGCCAGTGCCTTGCCGGACGGCAGCGCGACGAAGTGGTCGCGGCTGGTGATGACGTGGCCGTTCGCGGTGGTTCCGCCGGGCAGGCCCTCGCGGGTGCCGTACACCTTGTAGGTCAGTTCGGTGCCGGCGGTCAGAGCGTTGGCTTGCGGGGCGCTGTCGGCGCTGAGTTTCACGCCGGTGACCGACGGGCGCACGCCGTCGGTGCTGCTGTGCAGGCTGATCCGCACCTGCACTTCGCTGACGGAGCTCTTCAGCGTGGTGCCCGCGGGAGTCCACTCGGTCCAGTCGTCGACGCCGGTCCGGCCGCGGACGTCGACGTCGACCGACGTGCCCTTGGGGGTGTCGGCGGTCAGTTCCGCGCTGACGCGGTTGGCGGCCGAGCCGAGCTTGTGCTCGGCGGTGGTCAGGCTGCCCTCGCTGCCGGCGAACACCCGGGCGGTCCGGTGCCAGGCGGCGTCGGCCAGGGTGAGCGTACCGCCCGCTCCGGTGACGTTGACGTCGTTGCTGTCCACAGTGGACAGGTCGGCGGTCCAGTTCGTCGTGGTGGCGGCCTGGGCGGGGGCTCCGGCCAGTGCCGTCACCGCCCCGGCGGCCAGGACCGCCGCGGTCACGCGGCCGGCTTTCATGATCCGGATCATCCCCGGTTCTCCTCTCGCACCTGTTTCGTAGGTGGGGGAAGAGTGACTGGGGCGTGTACATGATCCGTACAACGGGGTTGTGCGGTTCCGCTGCTGGTTGCGGGGCCTCCCTGCCGGGGGCTCCCCCGCCGGCCCGAACGCCGGATTGTTCAACGGCCGACAGGCTGTGTCAAGGCGGGAAAGATGCCTTGACACAGCCTGTCGGCCGCTGAGGGCGGCTGCGTATCGGTTCGGCAGGGGGGTGTGGCCGGAGGTGTGGCCGGGGGCGGTCGTTGTGCGCGGGCTGCCGCGCCGAACTCAGGCTGAAGCGATGTGCGGGCGCTCCTCGGCCACCACGACCGTCGGCTCCTTCGGGCGCGTTGACAGCTCGCGCCAGATGGCCAGCGCCCTCTCCGAGTAGTCCCGCGAGCGCTCCGGCTGCGACAGTGCCCGGTGCAGCTCCCCGAGCAGCTGTGACACCTCGGCCTCCGACCGGCGGTCCCCATTGCGCCTGTGGACCGCCAGGGAGTTCACCAACAGCAGTTGCGCGTGTGCGAAATCTCCGCTGTGCAAGCACAGCTCGCCCAGGTTCTGGTTTGCGTACCCCACGCAGTGGTCGTCGCCGAGGTCGGTGAAGATTGCTATTGCCCGGTCCACGTGCTCGCGGGCCGCCGCCAGGTTGCCCTGGTGCTGGAACAGCAAGCCCAAGCGCTTGAGGGCGTGGGCTTCTCGGTGGCGGTCGCCGATCGAGGCCGACAGCTCCAGGGCGTCCGTTATCCAGCGCCTTGCCGCCGCGTAACAGCCTCGGGACATCCACACCGCTCCCGCCCCCAGGCGGGCCACCGCCTCTCCGTTCGGGTCGCCGGCCTCCGCGAACAGCTCCAGTGCCTCGTGGCAGTGGTCGAGGGCCAGGTCGTCGTCGCCCTCGATGCGCAGGATCGTTGACAGCCCCGTCAACGCGACGGCCACCCCCTGGGCGTCGCCGACCGCGTCGAACAGCTTCTTCGACTCCTCGAACGCCACCCGGGCCTCGGCGTACTCGTCCTGGTACAGCAGGTACTGCCCGAGGTTGCGCTGGACGATCGCCTCGGCGCGGGCCGAGCCCGTCCTGCGGGCCGCCGCCAGGGCCACCAAATGGGTGCTGTGCCAGTCGTCCTGGGGGCCGCGGAGGTCGAAGTACGGCGTCAACGCCGAAGCCAGCTGCCACGCCAAGTCGTCGAATCCGTGCTGGGCAGCCAACGAGACCGCCGCCACCGTCGTGTGGCGCTCGGCCGCGAACCACGCCGCCGGGTCTTCGGGCAGGACGTCGGAAGGCACCGCCGGGCGCGGTAGCTCGTCGTCGCAGTAAGCGCCGAAGAAGTGCAGCGGCATCCGGCGCGCCGCCTCGAGCGCGAGCCCCAGGTAGCCCTCCAATGCCCGCCGCAGGCCGGCGCGGGTCTTGGCCGCGTCGCTCCGCTCGGCCAGCTCCACCGCATACACGCGCAGCAGGTCGTGCAGCCGGTACCGCGGCTGTCCTGCCGAATCGGAGCCCACCAGCTCGACGAGGTGGCCGTCGACCAGCACGTCGAGGACGTCCTCGGCCTCCCGGCGGCCCAGCACGGCCGCGACCGTCCACGCCGGGAACTGGACCGGCCCGAGCAGGCCGAGCCCGCGGAAGGCCGTCGCCGCCGACATCGGCAGCAGGTCGTACGACAACGTCACGCTCGCGCGGACGGCGAGGTCGCCGACGCGCAGCTCGTCGAGGCGGCGGCGCTCGTCGCCCAGCCGGTCGGCCAGCAGCCGCAACGTCCAGCCCGGCCGGTGCGTCAGCTTCGCGCCCGCCACCCGGATCGCCAGCGGCAGGTGCCCGCACTGGCGCAGGATCGCCGCGGCGCTCTCCGGCTCGGCAGCCACCCGCTCGCCGCCGACGATGCCCTCCAGCAGGCGCGCGGCCTCGGCCTCGGGCAGCAGGTCGACGTCCACCGGCTTCGCGCCGGCCAGCCCGGGCAGCCGGATCCGGCTGGTCACCAGCACCGCGCACACCCCGGCCCCCGGCAGCAGCGGCCGGACCTGGGCTTCGCTGCCGGCGTCGTCGAGCACGACGCACATCCGCCGCCCGGCCAGCCGCGACCGCAGCAGCGCCGAACGCTCGGCCAGCTCGCGCGGCAGACCGGCGTCGGGGATGCCCAGCGTGCGCAGCAGTTCGGCGAGCACGCTCATCGGCGCGCGCGGCGACGACGACGTGCCGGCCAGGTCGACGTGCAGCTGGCCGTCGGGGAACTCGTCGCGGATCGCGTGCGCGACCCGGACGGCGACCGCCGACTTGCCGACGCCGGGCGCGCCCGACAGCACGACCACGGCGGGCGTGCCGGAATCCGCGCGCTCCCGCAGCAGGGTGACGACGTCGCGGATCAGCGCATCCCGGCCGGTGAAGTCCGGCAGGTCCAGGGGCAGCTGGCAGACCGGGGCGACATCGGCGGGGCGCGCGGGGGAGAGCACGCTTTCGGGGACGAGGGTCGCGCGCAGCTCGCGCAGCCGGGCACCCGGTTCGGCGTCGAGCTCCTCGCGCAGGACCCGCTCGGCCGACTCGTACGCCTCGATCGCGTCGCCGGTCCGGCCCGCAGCGCGCAGCGCGACGATCAGCTGCGCCCAGAGTTCTTCACGCAGAGGGTGCTCGGTGACCAGGCCGCGCAGCTCGGCGATGGCCTCGCCGGAACGGCCGAGGCCGATCCGCGCGCGCAGGCGCTGTTCCTGCACCGACAGCCGCAGCTCGGTGAGCCGGGCGACCGTCGCGCCCCAGCTGTGGTCGTGCGGCAGGCCTTCGAGGACTTCGCCGCGCCACAGCGCGTCGGCCTTGTCGAGGAGTTTGAGGGCGCTCTCGGCTTCGCCGCCGTCGAGCGCTTCCTGCGCTTCGCCGGCCAGGGCGGCGAACGCGAGGTGGTCCAGTTCTTCCGGCGCCGCGGTCAGCAGGTAGCCGGAGGCCCGGCTGCTGATCCGCTCGCCCAGGTCGGGGTGGATCTCCGCGAACCGTCTTCGCAGGGAATGGACGTACGTGCGGATGTTCGCCGCGGCCGAGCGCGGCGCCGAGTCCGGCCACAGCACTTCCACCAGCACGTCGGTCGACACGACGACGTTCGGCTGCAGGGCCAGCGCGGCCAGCAGCAGCCGGGGCTTCGGGCCCCCGAGGGCGATCACCCGCCCGGCGGCGGTGACCTCCAGCGGACCGAGGACGCGGATGATAAGCGAGGTGGTCTCAACCTGCCCGATGAGTTCCCCCATGTCCCGGACTCTAGGACCGTCCGGGCGCACCGGCTAGATCCATTCGGAGTGTCCGAGCGCACAGGGCGGCCTTTGTACGGAACGTGTACGGCGAAGGCCGACGCTGCCGGCATGAAGCGATCGATCCTCCGGCGCACCGCCGGTACCGGCCTGACCCTGGCCGCGGTCGGCGCGCTCCTGACCGGCGGCGCGGTCGAGGCGTCCGCGGCGGCGAGCGGGACCGTGAAGACCGCGGGCGACCCCCTCAACGTCCGCCGCGCACCCACCACGGCCGCCACGGCGGTCAAGACCGTCGCCAACGGCGCCACCGTCGCCATCGACTGCCAGGTCAACGGCTCGTCGGTGACCGGCCCGTACGGCACCGGCACGTTGTGGGACTACGTCCCCGCGCTCGGCGGGTACATCTCGGACACCTACGTCTTCACCAACTCCGACACGCGGGTCGCGCCCGACTGCGGTGTCGGCTCGGGCAGCGGCCAGTGCGCCGACGCCTGCGCGGGCGAGGCGCAGTACCGCTCGTCCGACTCGCACTTCCTGGTCTACGACACCGACGCCGACGGCTACTCCGCCGTGGTCGCCTACTGGCTCAAGGGCGGCGCCGGGCCGTTCTACGTCTGGAACTCCGGCGGCGAGGGCTCGAAGGTCGACAAGGCCGTCACGGTCCCGCACGGGGGCTGGGTCTTCTACAAGGTCTGCGTCGCGAACTACACGACCGCGAAGCCCGACCTCAAGTCCTGCAGCGACGGCATCACCGACTTCGCGGCCTGACCGCGTCCACCACGAGAAAGGGCTTTCCCATGGGTCAGGTCAACCGGCGCAAGGTGCTGCTCGGCGGGCTCGCCGCGGTCACCGCCACCGCGGCTTCGGCGGCGCTCCCGTCGTGGGCGAACGCCCGCACCACGGCCGCCGCCCCCGCCGTCCACGATCCCTTCCAGCTCGGCATCGCCTCCGGCGACCCGCTGCCCGACAGCGTGGTGCTGTGGACGCGGCTCGCCCCGGCGCCGCTCAACCCGGACGGCTTCGGCGGCATGCCGGACGCCACCTACGCGGTCGACTGGGAGATCGCGAACGACGCGGCGTTCAGCTCGATCGTGCAGCGCGGCTCGGTGGACGCCGTCCGCGCGTCCGGCCACAGCGTCCACATCGAACCGACCGGGCTGCAGCCGGCCCGCGAGTACTTCTACCGGTTCAAGAGCTCCGGCTACCTCTCGCCGGTCGGCCGGACGCGCACCGCGCCCGCTGCCGGGGCCGCGGTCAACCAGCTCAAGTACTGCTTCAGCTCCTGCCAGCACTGGGAAGAGGGCTACTACCACGCGTACAAGGGCATCGTGGCCGACGACCCGGACCTCGTGCTGTTCCTCGGCGACTACATCTACGAGAAGAAGTCGGGCCGCACCGCGCAGGAGCGCAACCCGCGGAGCCTGGCGTTCACCGAGGACGTCACCACGCTCGCGCAGTACCGCGCCCGCCACGCCCAGCACAAGACCGACGCCGACCTGCAGGCCGCGCACGCGATCGCGCCCTGGATCGTCGTGTTCGACGACCACGAGGTGATGAACAACTGGAACGGCACCACCTCGCCGGCCACGGCCGCGCGCAAGGCCGCCGGGTTCCAGGCCTTCTACGAGAACACCCCGATCCGGTCGACGGCCAAGCCGAACGGCGCGTCGATCCAGCTCTACCGGCAGTTCCTCTGGGGCAACCTGGCCCGCTTCCACATGCTCGACACGCGCCAGTACCGCAGTGCCCAGGTGCCCGACCCCTCCGGTGACGCCGGCCCGGCCTGCGCCGACATGCGCAGCACCTCCCGCAGCATCCTCGGCGCCACGGAGGAGGCGTGGCTGCTCAAGCAGTTCGAGTCGCACCCGGCGACCTGGGACTTCCTCGGCCAGCAGGTCTTCTTCGCCACGCGTGACTCCGACGGCAATAAGGCCACCTGCGAGAGCAACGACTCCTGGCAGGGCTACGAGGCCTCCCGCAACCGGATCCAGCAGGGCTGGGTCGACCGCAAGGTCGTTAACCCGGTCGTGCTCACCGGCGACGTCCACCGGCACTGGGCCGCCGACCTGCGGCTCGACTACTTCGACCACAGCGACCCGGTGATCGGCTCGGAGCTGGTCACGACGTCGGTGACCAGCAACAGCGACACCGCTTCGCCCCCGAGCGCGGCTTGGTACGCGAACAACCCGCACGTCAAGTACTGCAAGGGCGAGCGCGGGTACGTCCGCGTCACGACCACGCCGTCGCAGCTGCGGGCCGATTTCATGACGACGTCCGACACGAGCGTGTACGACCCGGCGTCGGTGGTGATCAAGAACGACGTCAGCTACGTGGTGCAGGCCGGGAAGGCCGGGCTCCAGAAGGTCTGAAACCACGCTGCGTGACTCCCGATCATGGCGGATTCACGTGGCGGACCGTGAAAAACGCACGGGGCCCGCGGGCCCGGTGAAGGTAGACTCCGAGAATCCTGAATGGACACGGGGGACCCGCGCCGCGACTGGGGGTGGCGCGGGTCCCCGGGCGATCTTGACATTTCGTTCGCCCCACTCGTAATCTGGGTGTTCCGCCGTCATGCCGAATTCTTCGAATCCATGACAAGGCGGTTCCACGGTGAAAAAACTCTTGCTGATCACCTTCGCGGTGGCCGGGCTGGTGGTGGCCGGCGCCGGCGTTTCCACCGCCGCGCCCGGCGGCGTCTACGACGTCAAGGACTACGGCGCCAAGGGGAACGGGTCGGCCAACGACTCGGCGGCCATCGACAAGGCGATCACCGCGGCGAACGCGGCGGGCGGCGGCACCGTCCGGTTCACCTCCGGCACCTACAAGTCGGCGAACACCGTTCACCTCAAGAGCAACGTCACGATCCAGCTCGACGCCGGGGCCACCATCACCGGGTCGAGCGCGGACACCTACGACAAGCCCGAGTCGAACCAGTGGGACGACTACCAGGACTACGGCCACAGCCACTTCCACAACGCGATGTTCTTCGGCGACAAGCTGACGAACATCGGCTTCACCGGCGCGGGCACGATCGACGGCGGCGGCAACCTCATCACCGGCAACCCGAAGTCCGGCGAGGCCGACAAGATCCTGTCCCTCACCCGGTGTGACGGGCTGACGCTCTCCGGCGTCAAACTGCGCCGCGGCGGGCACTTCGCGGCGCTGATCAACGGCTGCACCAACGTCGTTTCCGACCACCTGACCATCGACACGGCGAGCGACCGCGACGGCTGGAACATCATCAGCACCACGAACGTCACGATCACCAACGCTTCGATCGCGGCCAACGACGACGCGCTGGTGTTCAAGAGCGACTACGCGCTCGGCGCGAAACTGCCGAACGGGAACGTCACGGTGACGGGCGCGAAACTGTCGGCGGTCTGCTGCAACGCGCTGATGTTCGGCTCCGAGACGTGCGGCGACTTCACCGGCTACCACTTCTCGGGCATCACGATCACCGGCGCGCACAAGTCCGGCATCGGCATCGTTTCGATGGACGGCGCGAAGATTTCCGACGTCCACTACCGCGACATCACGATGTCCGGGACGTATTCGCCGATCATGATGAAGATCGGCACGCGCAAGCGCTGCGGCAACAACCCGGGGGTCGGCTCGATCAGCGGCATCACGTTCGACAACATCACCGGCACGCACACGGGCAGCAACTTCAGCCCGACGATCTGGGGCGCGGACAGCAGCCACCGGGTCTCCGAGGTCACGTTCACCGGCGTGAAGCTGAACGTGCCGGGCGGCAACGGAACGATGGGAACGGGTGTCCCCAGCAACACGGCGACGGACTACAACCCGAAGAGCATCGGCACCCGCCCGTCGTACGGCTGGTACCTGCACTACGCGGCGGGCATCCGCTTCGTGAACAGCTCGGTGGAGTTCGCCAAGGACGACGGCCGCCCGGCGAGCATCGTCAACAACAGCTCGGACATCACGTTCGACCACTTCACGGCGGAGAAGGGCTCGAAGAGCCCGTTCGACGTCGGCTTCCAGTCGGTGACGGGCTACTGCGTCAAGGACTCGGCCACCACCGCGGGCTCCGCCCTCCGCCTCACCACCTCGGACTCCACCTCCACCTGCTGACGTTTCCGTATCCCATGTGATTGAAGCCGGAACTCGCGTGATCAGGGCCGTAACTAGCGAGTTCCGGCTTCAATCACGCGAGTTCCGTGCTCGATCACGCGAGATCCGGGTTACCGCACAGGACGAAGGGGCCCCGGCCGGTTGGCCGGGGCCCCTTCTGCGGCGTCGCGGTGGTCAGTGGGAATACTGCTCGTTCATGATCAGGAACGCGCCCAGGCCGTGGAAGTCGTTGGTCTTGCGGGCCCGGGCGTAGTAGTACGACAGGTCTCCGACGTTGGTGCCCTCGCAGATGTCCGTGATGTTCGTGAGCCCGTCCGAGCCGAGCGACACCTTGCGCAGCACGCCGGCGTACCCGCGATCCGCCACCGCCTGGTAGGACGCCGGGAGGTAGCCGCGCTGGACGCCGCGGGCCATGGTGAACGTGTACATCGAGGACGCCGACGTCTCCAGCCAGTTCTTCGCGTCGCCGCCGCGGTCGACCACCTGGTACCAGCGGCCCGTCGAGGCGTCCTGGTACCGCTGGTAACCCGCCGCCAGGAAGCGGATGACGTCGATCAGGGCCGCCCGCCTCGGGTGGTCGGCCGGCAGGACCTCGAGGATGTCGATGGTCGCCATGCCGAACCAGCCGATCGCGCGCGCCCAGTGGTACTTCGAGTGGTGCCCGGAGCCGGACGCCCACGACTCCGAGCCGTCCTCGTCGTAGGCGTGGTACAGCAGGCCCTTCGCCGGTTCGCGCAGGTGGCTGAAGTACACGACGATGTTCTTCGCCGCTTCCTCGAAGCAGTAGCCGCCGTCGCCGAACGCCGCGCCGTACAGGGCGAGGAACGGCTGGGCCATGTAGACGCCGTCGCCCCACAGCTGACCGACCTTGCTGGTGGCGTGGAACATGCCGCCGTCGGACGTGCGGGGGTAGGACGGGAACCGCTTGCGCAGCTGGTCGGCCGCCGTCTTGTACTTCTTGCGGCCCGTCTCGCCGTACAGCAGCGGCAGCATCTGGCACGAGCGCATCGAGTCCAGATTGGTGAAGCTGTTGGAGATGCCGCTGTCGGTGATGAACCGGTCGTACCAGGCGATGATGTAGTCGAGGTACTTCTTCTCGCCGGTGCGCTTGTAGAAGAGGTACTGGCCGTAGAGGTACAGCCCGAGCGTGTAGCCCCAGCCGCCGATCTTGTCGGGTGTGTAGCGCTTCATCGTCGAGTCGATCACGGCACGTGACCAGTCCGGCGGCGGGGCCGCGCCGCCGATCGGGGGCAGCTGATCCGCCGCCCGCGCCAGGGGACCCGCCGCGGCGAGGGCGCCCAGGGCGCCGAGCGTGCCGGCCAGGACCGCGCGCCGGGTCGGGCGAAGGGGATGTTCGGACATCGTCGTCCCTCTCATACGCTGGCCCCGCGACGCGGTGAAAAAGGTGGCCGGGATGCCGATCCGCCGTCCGTCGGCATCCCGACCAGCTCTGGGGGGCGCGGCGTGCTGCCCGTGTCGCCGGAGCGATGGTCTGGTGAGCGAAAGCGCTCTCGGGGAAACATCTACTCGCCTCCCGGAGTCGGCGTCAAGAGAGATCAGATCTCTCGCGTCATATATCAGATATTTAACCCGAACGGCCGCAGTGAGCATGTACCGGCCAGCGAAACTCCGCGGAAAGGTCGGATGTAAGTCTTGACCAGCGCTGTTCGTGAGGAGTACACCACCGGGTGGACCAGACCACTGGAGGTCGTCAATGGCAGACAGGTTCCTCCGCAAGGTGCTCGTCGCGTGCGCGGCGGCGCTGGCGGTGTCCGGGCTCATCGCCGCGCCGGCTTCGGCCGATCTGCAGAAACCCTCCCAGCAGTGGCTGCGCGACAGCCAGGCCGGGCTGTTCCTGCACTGGGGCATGCGCACGACACCCGGCTACACCAGTTGCAGCGCCTGGGAAAAAGCGATCACCGACGGCGGGTGGAGTCCCGCCTACTGGGTCACCGAAGCCGAGAAGCTGCACGCGTCCTACCTCGTGCTCGCCTCCTTCCACAGCCGCCTCGGCTACTCGCGGGCCTGGCCGTCGAAGATCCCCGGCAGCTGCAGCACCAAGCGGGACTTCCTCGGCGAGCTGATCGCCGCCGCGAAGGCCCGCGGGCTCAAGGTCATCCTCTACATGACCAACGACGCCCAGTGGCACGACGAGGGCGGCCACGAGTGGCTCGACTCGGCCGGCTACTCGAAGTACAAGGGCAAGGACGTCGACCTCGACAGCCAGGCCGGCTTCGGCCAGTTCAGCTACGACAACTTCTTCGAGGTCATGAAGAACTACCCCGACCTCGGCGGCTTTTGGATCGACAACGACAACGCCTACTGGGAGTCGCACGACCTCTACCGGCAGATCTACCAGCAGCGGCCGGACTACCTGCTGAGCAACAACAACGAAGACACCCCGATCATGGACACGATCAGCAACGAGCAGAAGACCGGCATGACACCGTCGTACGACTACCCGCAGGCGACGTACACGGCGATGCCCCGGCTCACCGAAGCGTGCTTCAAGCTCCCCGACACCGGTTCATGGTGGTACGGCGGCTCGAACCCGCCGGTGACCAAGATGCTCAACCTCGGCCGGCTCATCACGAACTCGGGCTCGTCGATCAAGTCGCTGATGGCGGAGACGGCCATGGTGAACGGCAAGTTCCCCGCGAACCAGGAGGCGTTCAACAACTTCGCGAAGACCTACCTGGACGCGATCTGGGAGTCCCTCGGCGGCACCGAAGGCGCCGGGTACCTGTACGGCGGCATGCAGCCGGGCTTCTGGAACGACGGCGCCCACGGCGTCATCACCATCAAGGGCGACACGCAGTACGTGCACGTCCTGACCAAGCCGTCGGGGAGCACGCTCAAGATCCGCGACAACGGCTACCGCGTCCGCCGCGTCACGAACCTGCGCACCGGCGCGGCGATCTCCTTCAGCCAAGGCAGCGGGAGCCTGTCCCTGACCGGACTGTCCGGCTGGGACACCTACGACACGGTGTTCAAGGTCGAGACGGCCGGCCGCACCGGCACGTACGACCCGAAGACCGTGACGCTCAAGGCGAGCGCGTCCGCCAGTGGCCACAGTGGACAGGCGGCGAGCGACGGTGGTTACCTCACCTACTTCGACAACAACAAGACGCTCCCGGTCAACCTCGACTACGACCTCGGGACGGCGAAAAAGGTGCAGTACCTCGGGATCAACCAGCGGGAGGACTCGGTCAGCTACGCCCGGTCGGACAGCGAGCAGTCGGCGCGGATCAAGGCGTACAAGGTGTTCGTGTCGAGTGACGGCAAGGACTGGGGCAGTGCGGTGAAGTCCGGGACGCTGCCGAGCCACCGCGGCGTCCAGTTCGCCGACCTCTCCGCGGTGACCGCCCGGTACGTCCGGCTCCAGGTGACGAGCACGTACGCGGCGTCGAGCGACAGTTCGCGCTACAAGCGGCTGCGGATCGACGAAACCTGGGTGGGCTCGGACTACGCGACCGCGGCGGGCTGAGCCGGACAGACCGCCCAGCCGCCCCCGAACGCGGCTGGGCGGCCCGTTCCTCAGGTCCGCTCGGCCAGCAGGTCCACGGCCAGCGCCGCGGTCCAGCTGAACGAGCGGGTGCCGTGCCCGGCCCCGGTCAGCGGGTCGACGTACTCCGCGAAGCCGGTCTGCGCGGCCGTCTCGACGAGGTCCTCGCGCAGCCGGGCGGCGAGGGCGAACTCGCCGTGGCGCAGCAGGCCGTGGCGGACCAGCCAGCCGACGTTGGACCAGGACGGCCCGCGCCAGTAGCGGCCCGGGTCGAAGCCCGGTGCGGTCAGGTCGTAGCTCGGGACGCCGTGCACCCGGCCCAACCGGAAGCGCGGGCCGGTCGCCGTCTCCAGCAGGGCCGGAGCGACCGCCAAGTCCGGCAGCACGAGCGGCAGCAGGCCCGCGCACGTGTGCTCGCGGATCAGCGAGCCGGTGCGGACGTCTCGGGCGAAGAAGAAGCCGTTGTCCCACAACGTTTCCTGCAACGCCTTTTCGAGGCGGGCCGCCGCTTCCCGGTGCGCGTCCGAAGGCAGGCCGAGCTCCTCGGCGATCTGGGCCAGCGCCAGCTCGGCGTCGGCCAGCAGGGCGTTGAAGCCGGGATCCTCCACGACGAACTCGCCGGCATCGGCGTAGCCGCTGTCGCGGTAGGCGGCGGCGAGCCGGACGTACCGGCCGTAGTCGTCGTCGCTCGGCCGGTCGCCGGCCTCGCCGTGCTCGAGGTCGCGGCGGACGAACCCGGTGGCGAGCGGGACCCGGGACAGGGGCTCGTCCCACGCCGGGCTGTTGTCCATGCCGGACTCCCACGGGTGCACGATCGCCACCAGCCCGCGCCCGCCCGCGTCGCGGCCGGTTCGCAGGTAGTCGTGCCAGGCCACCAGCTTCGGGTACAGCGCGGCGAGGAACTCCCGATCGGGCGCGGTCTCGTGCACCGCGAGCACCGCGCGGGCGTGCACCGGCGGCTGGACCAGGCCCGACGTGCGCCCGGCCTGCCAGAACGACGGCCCCGGGAAGTACGCCTCGGGCGGCGTCCCCGGGTCGAACACGATGTGCGGGACGCGGCCGTCGGCCCACTGCGCTTCGAACAGCGTCACCAGCTCGCGCCGCGCCCGCTCGGGGGAGAGGTGGCGCAGGCCGAGGGCGATGAAGGCGGAGTCCCAGCTCCACTGGTGCGGGTAGAGCCCGCGTGAGGGCACGGTCGACGCGCCGAGCCAGTTGCCCGCCAGGACCTCGGCCGCCCGCCCCCATGTTACGTTCATATGTCCAATCTATCTCCGACTTGTGTCTTGTCAATGGACAAAAGTCCGAAGGGGGTCGCGGGATGACCAGCGCCGGCGAGCTGTTGCGGCTGGTCCGGACGGGGCAGGCGACCACCCGGAAGGCCCTGCAGGGGCGCAGCGGGCTGTCGCGTTCGACGCTGACCGCCCGCCTGGACCGGCTCCAGGCGGCCGGGCTGCTCGCCGAGGGCGGCCAGGAGGACTCCACCGGCGGCCGCCCCGCACGGCACCTGCGGTTCGACGAGCGGCACGCCGTCGTCCTCGCCGCGAGCATCGACACGACGCACGCCGAGGCGGCCGTCACCGACCTGGCCGGACGGGTCCTGGCCCGTCGCGCGGGGGAGCTGCGCGTCGCCGACGGCCCGGAGCCGGTGCTCGACCGGATCGCGGAGTGGTTCGAGGAGCTGCGGGCGTCGGTGGACCGGCCAGTGTGCGGAGTGGGTGTTTCGGTCCCGGGCCCGGTGGAGCCCGGCCGCGCCCGGGTGACGCAGCCGCCGATCATGCCGGGCTGGGACGGCTACCCGATCGACGACCACCTCGGCGCGCGGGTCGGCGCCCCGGTGCTGGTGGACAACGACGCGAACCTGATGGCGCTGGGCGAGCACCGCGCCCGCCACCCGGACTCGGCGGCCCTGGTCGTCGTGAAGGTGTCGACCGGCATCGGCGCCGGCCTGGTCCTCGGCGGCGAGGTGTACCGCGGCATCGACGGCGGCGCGGGCGACATCGGCCACATCCGCCTCCCCGGGCACCCGGAAGCGCAGTGCTTGTGCGGCTCCCACGGCTGCCTGGCGGCCGTCGCCGGCGGCGGGGCGCTGGCGGCCCGCTTGACGGACCTGGGCCTGCCGACGGCGTCGGGTTCGGGCGTCCGCGACCGGATCGCGGCGGGCGAGCCGGCCGCCGTCCGGCTCGCCGAAGTGGCGGGCCGCCAGGTGGGGGAGGTGCTGGCGACGCTGGTGTGCGTGGTCAACCCGGGAGTGGTGGTGATCGCGGGGGATCTCGCGGAGCCGCACTTCGTAGCGGGTGTGAGGGAGGTGCTGTACCGAAGGGCCCTGCCCCGGGCGACGCAGAACCTGCGCGTGGAAATCGGCGGCCGCGGCGAACGAATGGCACTGGCCGGCGCGGTCGCGATGGTGGTCGACGCGGTGTTCGCCCCCGCGGAGGTGGACCGGCGGCTGGCGTGACGGCCGAACTGCCGTCACCGCCGGACTGTCCCGAGTGGACGGAGCAACCTACTTTGGTAGGTGGCGCCCGCCCGGAGCGCGTGGTCTGCGGTACCGGCACGAATCGGACCAACCGCGCATCGAATACCATTCCTCGCGTTTTCTCCGCGACAAATCGGATTTCCGTACCACCGTTAACGGTCGGCGAATTCCTGGCGAGATAACGGTTCCGCAAGCACTTCCGCACGAGTGGAACACCGATCTAGTCTCACCCGGTGTTCCAAGGCCCATTTCCTGGGGGCCGCATTCGAAGAGGGAGATTTCTGTGCGAAGAAGCTCCACCCTGCTCCTTTCGCTCGCGGTGGTGGGTGGCCTGACCGGCACCCTGCCGGCGACGGCGTCCGCGCAGGGGCGTCAGGACATCCCGCAGTCCCACCCGTTGTGGGCGAACGCGCAGGCGAAGGTCGCCGACACGGCGCCCGCCGCGAAGCTGAGCTTCCGGGTCTACCTGAACCAGCGCGACAACGCCGGTGCCGAGGCGCTGGCCCAGGCCGTGTCCGACCCGGACAGCAAGGCCTACCGCCAGTACCTGAGCCCCGACCAGGTGCGTGACCGCTTCGCGGCCAGTGACGCGACGGTGAACGCCGTCAAGGCGTGGCTGACCGGCAGCGGCTTCAGCATCGGCGAGATCCCGTCGAACAAGGCGTACGTCGAGGCCACCGGCACCGCGGCTCAGACGGAGAACGCGTTCGCCGTCGACCTCGGCAAGTACCGGGTCAAGGGCCAGACGCTGCGCGCCGCCGACAAGAACCTGTCGGTGCCGGCGAACCTGGCCGGGGACGTGCTCGGCGTGGTCGGCGTCGACCAGGCGACCAACCTGTTCAAGCCGGACCACGCGACCGGTTCCGGCACGCCGTCGGACGTCGCGCCCGGGCCCGGGTTCCGCAACGCGCCGCCGTGCAGCGCCTACTACGGCGAGAAGATCGACACCACCGATCCCGCCTACAACGGCAAGCAGCTGCCGTACGCCCCCTGCGGCTACACCCCGGCGCAGCTGCGGTCGGCCTACGGCATCGACAAGGTCGGCGCCGACGGCAAGGGCACCACGATCGCCATCGTGGACGCCTTCGCCTCGCCGACCATCTACGCCGACGCGAGCACGTACGCCAAGAAGAACGACCCGGCGCACCCGCTCAAGCAGAGCCAGTTCAAGCAGCACGTCTTCCCGGCGAACCCGGTCCTCGAGCCGCCGGACCAGTGCGACGCGGCCGGCTGGTACGGCGAGGAGACCCTCGACGTCGAGGCCGCGCACGGGCTCGCCCCGGGTGCGGACATCCTCTACGTCGGCGGCGAATCCTGCGAGGACAACGCCCTCGACGTGGCGCTGAACTACGTGATCGCCGGCCACAAGGCCGACATCGTGTCGAACTCCTACGGCGACACCGGCGAGGACATCCCGGCCGACGAGGTCAAGGTGTTCAACCAGATCTCGCTGCAGGCGGTGCTCGAGGGCATCGGCGTCTACTTCTCCTCGGGCGACAACGGTGACGAGGTCGCGCGCCTCGGCACGCCGTCGCCGGACTTCTCCGCCTCGGCGCCGTGGATCACCGCGGTCGGCGGCACGTCCATCGCCATCGGCAAGGACGGCAAGAGGATCTTCGAGACCGGCTGGGAGACCAGCAAGTCGACGCTGACCAACGGGGTCTACGGCCCGGCCGCCTACACCAGCGGTTCCGGCGGTGGCACGAGCCGGCTGTTCGCGCAGCCCTTCTACCAGAAGGGTGTCGTCCCGGACGCGCTGGCGAAGAAGAACCAGACCGGCAACAACAAGGGCCGCGTCGTGCCGGACATCTCCGCGGTCGGCGACCCGAACACCGGCTTCCTGGTCGGCCAGACGCAGACCTTCCCGGAGGGTGCGCACTACGACCAGTACCGGATCGGCGGCACGAGCCTCGCGTCGCCGGTGTTCGCCGGCATCATGGCGGTGGCCGACAGCTTCGACCACTTCCACCACGGCTTCATCAACCCGGTGATCTACAAGCTGACGTCCCGCACGCCGGCGATCACCGACGTGAAGCACGTGGACGCCGCGGTGGCCCGCGTCGACTACGCGAACTCGGTCGACGCCTCGGACGGCCTGCTCCGCTCGGTCCGCACGCTGGACTACCAGGGCCTGACCATCCACACCACCCCCGGCTACGACGACGTGACGGGGCTCGGCACGCCGAACGGCCTGCTGTTCCTGCTGCTCGTCTAGCACGGTTCACGAAGTCTGCCGCGGCTCGTGAGTGGTAAGGAGGGTTCTAACCCTCCTTACCACTCACGACAGCCGCGGCAGACTTCACAACAGGGGGATGTACCCGGTGTCCGGAGTTACCCCCTCCCCGCGGACGA
>NZ_JBSGBK010000089.1:0-33682 GCF_053601215.1 Amycolatopsis sp. NPDC004772 | reverse complement strand
TTTCATTTGGGCATTGGTGTGTGGCCGCACGTTGTAATTTGGGTCCGTGCCTCGGCGTGGCCCCGCGGGGGTTGGTGGTGGGTGGTAAGGCGGGTTAGAACCCGCCTTACCACTCACGACCTAGGCGAGCGAGGGCATCAGTTTGACCGCGTTCCCGGACAGGACCCCCGTCAGGACGTCCTCCGGCAGCCCCAGCCCGGCCAAGGTCCGGACGTTCGCGGCCACCGAAGGAACCCCCGGCCAGTCCGTCCCGAACACGAACTTCCCCGCCAACCGCGTCAGGTCGAAGCGCTGGTAGTACTCCGGGAGCTTCTTCGGGGGCAGCCCGGCCAGGTCGAGCCACACGTTCTCCCGCGCCAGCGCCAGGAACGCCGCAACGTCGTACCACCAGCCGCGACCCCCGTGGGCGAAAACGAACTGCAGCGACGGGAAGTCTTCGACCACATCGGACAGCAGCTCGGGATTGCCGAAACTCGTGCGGGAACCCGGGAAGCTCGACGTTCCCGAGTGGAGGATCACCGGCACCCCGCGCTCGGCGCACAACGAGTAGACCGGGTACAGCTCCTTGTCCGCCGGCGAGAACGCGCCGTGCACCGGGTGGATCTTCAGCGCCACCGCGCCCAGGTCCAGCTGCCGCTCGACCTCCGCCGCCGCCGGGTGGTGGACGTACGGGTTGACGTTCGCCACCAGGCGGAACCGCTCCGGGTTGAACGCGACCAGCGGCAGGTTGTCCTCGATCGGCTGGATCCCGGTCGCGCGCGGGCTGTACTCGCAGAACAACAGGACCCGGTCGACGCCTTCGGACTCCATCAGTTCGTCCATTGCGGACGGAACCACCTCACCCGACGCCGAGTACACCGAACGCCACGGGTACGACCCGGCGAAGTCGTGCGCCCACTGCAGCCACGCGGGTTTCAGCGTCGGCAGCCGGGGTGCGTGGACGTGGGCATCGACCACGAAGTGCCCGTCGATCACGGGCTCGGCACCACCCGCAGCACGTCGCGGACCTGCTCGCGGATCACGTTCCGGCGGATCTTGCCCGTCGCCGTCTTCGGCAGCTCGGGCAGTTCGACCACCCCGCGAGGGCGCTTGAACGCCGCGAGCCCCTCGCGGCAGAACTCGATCAGCTCGGCCGGGTCGACCGCGGAGCCGGGCGCGGCGACCACGCACGCCACCGGCTTGTCGAGACCGTCGGCGTCCGGCGCGGCGACCACCGCGACCTCGGCCACCGCCGGGTGCTGCCGCAGCCGTTCCTCCACTTCGGACGGTGACACCCAGATCCCGCCCGCCTTCAGCATGTCCCCGAACCGGCCCAGGCAGGAATACGTCCCGTCCTCGTTCCGGACGTAGCTGTCGCCGGTCCGCAGCCACTCGCCCTGGAAGACGAGCTTCGTCGCGTCGTAGCGGGCCCAGTAGCCGGTCGCCGTCGACGGCCCGGCCACGAACAGCTCGCCCGGCTTCCCGGCGGCGTCGATCACCGCCCCGGCTTCGTCGCGGAGCTGCACGGAATACCCCGGCACGGGGACGCCGGTGCTGCCCGGCCGCACCAGGCCCGGCTGGTTCGACAGGAAGATGTGCAGGGCCTCCGTCGACCCGATGCCGTCGAGGATCTCCAGCCCGAAGCGGGCGCGGAACCGTTCGAACAGCGACGCGGGCAGCGGCTCGCCGGCCGAAACCGCGTACCGCACCGAAGAAAACGAGTCATCCGGGACGTCGCTGGCCAGCAACGCCGCGTAGAACGTGGGGACCGCGAAAAAAAGCGACGGCTGCTCCTCCCGAGCGCGGCGAGCGAACAACGCGGGCGTCGGCCGCGAAGGCTCCAGCAGCGTCGTGCCGCCCGCGCCGAGCGGGAAGAAGCAGGAATTCCCCAGCCCGTAAGCGAAGAACAGCTTCGGCACGGACAGGAACCGGTCCGCCGACGTCGTCGCGAGCACTCCGCGGGCGTACGTCTCGCAGACCGCGCGGATGCTCGCGTGCCGGTGCATCGCGCCCTTCGGCTGTCCGGTCGTTCCCGACGTGTACAGCCACAACGCGGGCGAGTCTTCCCACGTCCGTCCACTTGGGACGGCACCCGCCAGCGACGGCCAGTCGTGCGTCCGGACGCCGAACCCGGCCGGGCCGCAGCGGTCGAGCACGACGTCGGTGACTTCGGGAGCGAGGGAAAGAGCCGTCTGCGCCTGCCCGGCGAACTCCCCGGACACGCACAGCACGCGCGCCCGCGAGTCGGCGAGCACCTGACCCAGCTCCGGCCCGGTGACCATGGTCGACACCGGGACGGCGACCGCGCCGGCCAGCATCGCGCCGAGGATGCCGGTGAGCAGCTCGACGTCGTCGACCATGCAGAACATGACCCGCTCTTCGGGCCGCACCCCGAGTCCGGCGAGGCCACCGGCCACCCGCCGGGACTCCGCCGCGAGCTCGGCGTAGGTGAGCGAGCGGCGGGGCGACACGACCGCCGTCGCGTCCGGGCGCCCGGCCTGCAGCAGGTACTCCGCGGCATTGAACCCTGTCGCCACCAGGCCTCCTACGTGAGGTAGACGTACTCGTAGTCGATGGGCCTGCCGTTGATGCCCTGCCGCGGCGGCGCGACCCAGCTCGCGATCTTCCCCCGCTCGTACACCGGGCGCATCAGCGAACGGACGAACGTGAGGTCTTCGGTCGTGGGCAGCCACTTGCGTTTGCCCGCCTCCCAAGTCGCCTCGTCGACGATCGTGCCGTCGGGAGTGACGTGGTGGCCGGAGTTTATGCCCACTTCGCGGTTGAAGCCAGGGTGCGGCAACCGGAACGTGTGCTCGATGCCGGCCTCGGCGAGGATCTTGTTCCAGCGGTTGACGCCGGTCTGGCAGTCGGCCACGTACTCGCTGCGCAGGTCGAGGTTGAGCAGCAGGATCGCCTGCAGTTCCTCGGTGGTCCAGGTGCCGTCGCCGTTCGGCCGCTCCAGCGTGCGGGCGTCCTCGGTGAGCTTGTGGTCGTCCTTGCGACGGGTCTCCTGCCAGCGGCCCTTGAGCCCGGCCGTGTAGTAGTTCGCCGCGTTCGTCGACGTCTCGCTGCCGAACAGGTCGAGCGAGACCGTGTAGTGGAAGTTGAGGTACTTCTGGATGATGTCGAGCGGGATGCCGCCGTGCGGGCCGATGTCATACGTGTCGTGCTCGCGGATCAGCTCGGCGCTGCGGGTCACCACGCGGTCGACGCCGGTGGTGCCGACCATCATGTGGTGCGCTTCTTCCTTCAGCATGAACTCGCAGGTGCGCGAGAGCGGGTCGAAGGAGGACTCCTTGAGCGTGCCGAGCTGATACTTCCCGTCGCGGTCGGTGAAGTAGGTGAACATGTAGAAGGCCAGCCAGTCGGCGGTTTCCTCGTTGAACGCGCCGAGGATGCGCGGCGCGTCGGGACTACCCGAGTTGCGCAGCAATAGCCCTTCGGCCTCGTCACGGCCTTCGCGCCCGAAGTAGGCGTGCAGCAGGTACACCATCGCCCACAGGTGGCGGCCTTCTTCGACGTTGACCTGGAACAGGTTCCGCAGGTCGTAGAGGCTCGGCGCGGTCAGGCCGAGGAGTTTCTGCTGCTCGACCGACGCCGGCTCGGTGTCGCCCTGGATGACGATCAGCCGTTGCAGGTCGGCGCGGTATTCGCCGGGGACCTGCTGCCACACCGGCTCGCCCTGGTGCTCGCCGAAGGCGATCCGGCGGTCGGGGTCGCGCTCGGCGAGGAAGATGCCCCAGCGGTAGTCCGGGACGTTGACGTGGTCGAAGTGCGCCCAGCCTTCGCGGCCCACGCTGACCGCGGTGCGCAGGTAGACGCCCTGCGTCTCCAGGGTCGGCCCCATCTCGCCCCACCAGTGCAGGAACTTCGGCTGCCAGCCCTCCAGCGCCCGCTGCAGCCTGCGATCCTCGGAGAGGTTGACGTTGTTGGGGATCTTGGCGTCGTAGTCGATCTTCTCGGGCATCTGCGCTAGACCCGCTTCCTGTCGAAGACGGCCTTCTGCCCCGTACCGTAGCGGCGCAGCGCGCCGTCCGGCCCGGATGCGTTCGGCCGGGTGAAAATCCAGTTCTGCCAAGCCGCCAGCCGGCCGAAGATCTTGGTCTCGATGGTCTCGGGGCCGACGAACCGGTGGTTGGCCTCCATCCCGGTGAGCGCGTCCGGCGAGAGCGACGCGCGGCCTTCGAGGGCGATCCGGATCTCGTCCTCCCAGTCGAGGTCGTCCGGAGCGTCGGTGACCAGGCCGAGTTCGAGCGCTTCGGCGGCGCTGAGCTCGCGGTTCTTCTCGCGCGCGAGCCAGGCGAGGTGGTCGTCGTCGCCGTAGAAGCGCGCTTGGAGGCGGGTCAGGCCGTTGCCCATCGGAAACGCGCCGAAGTTCGCGTCGGTGAGCTGGAGTGACGCGCGTTCTTCGGAGTCTTCGTCGTCGATCGGCGGGCCGTCCAGGATGTACTGGCGGTCGGCGGCCAGCGCGATCTCCAGCAGCGCGCCGGTGAAGCAGCTGCCGGGTTCGATGAGCGCGATCAGGCTGCGGCTGGTGACGTCGAGGCGCTTGAGGGTGCGCTTGAAGTAGTGCGTGATCTCGTTGGCTAGCCAGTCCTTCTGCCCCAGGACGGCTTCTTCGTGCGCACGCACCTTCGCCGGGTCGCCTTGCGTCCGCAGGATCCACGTCCCGGCCTCGACCTCGTTGGTGCGCAGCCGCAGGATGGCGTCGTCGAGCTCGCGGGTCATCGCGAGGAACCAGCCGCCCGCGCCCTCTTCGTGCAGGTCACCCGGGTCGGTTTCGGGGCCCTTGACGGTGATCGTGGCCTGGTTCTTCTCGACCTCGATGTCGACATAGCGATGTTCCAGCGGGGTCAGCTCGATGCCCTGCTCCGCCGGCTTTTCCGAGCGCCGGGCGAGTTCCCGCGTCTTTTCCAGGACCTTCTCGCGGAAGTCCTGACGGGGCACCAGTTCGTCGACCAGCCGCCAGTCGACCGCCGTCTTGCCCTTGACGCCGTCCGGGCGCGTGGCGAAGACGTCGGCGAGGTCCCGGCGCACGCGGCGCTTGTCGACGACCCTCGTGAGGCCGCCGGTGCCGGGCAGCACGCCGAGCAGCGGCACCTCCGGCAGCGCGACGGTCGAGGAGTTGTCGTCGATCAGGAAGATCTTTTCGCAGGCCAGCGCGATTTCGTAGCCGCCGCCGGCGCAGGTGCCGTTCACCGCGGCCACGTACGTCTGGCCGGAGTGCGCGGTGGCGTCCTCCATGCCGTTGCGGGTCTCGTTGGTGAACTTGCAGAAGTTGACCTTCCAGTGGTGCTCCGACGCGGCGAGCATGCGGATGTTCGCGCCGGCGCAGAACACCTTCTCCTTGGCGCTGGTCACGATGACCACGCGGACCCCGGGGTGTTCGAAGCGCAGCCGCTGCGTGGCGTCGTACAGCTCGATGTCGACGCCGAGGTCGTAGGAGTTGAGCTTGAGCTCGTAGCCGGGGACCAGCCCGCCCTGCTCGTCGACGTCCAGCTCCAGCCAGGCCACCTCCCCGTCGACCCGCAGGCGCCAGTGGCGGTACTCGTCCGGACGGCGGTCGAAGGCGACCGGTGTGGTGGTGGTCACCCCTCGATTGTCTACATGAGTCAGACGGACGTCAACGTTGTGTAGAAACTTGATCTCGGGTGGTCACCCGGTCGAGCGTGGCCCACGCCCAGGTGAGGAACACCCACAATGCCAGCCCGGCCGCGGCGTCGGTGAAGATCGTCGCGAACCAGAACGCGGGGATCTGCGGGACGCCGGTGAGGAAGTGGCCGAGCGTGACCATCCCGGCCAGCGAGTAGACCAAGAGGAACGCGAGCGCCCGGTGGTACCGGCCGTCCGTGTACGCGCGGTAGCCGAGCCAGCCGAACGCCGTGAGCACTACCCAGGCGACGGCGACCGTGATGCCGCCGACGAGCGGCGAGATGCCCTGGAGCTGCGGGTAGTCCGCGTACCGGAGGGCGTTGTGCGCGTAGTGGATGGCCGTGCTGACCAGCGAGAAGCCGAGAATCACGCGAAGCGGTGTCAGTCCTCTGTCCACGACGGCCCCCGATTTGATAGATCGCTCTAGCGAAGGTACCGCCCCGGCTCGTGAGTGGCAAGGCGGGTTCTAACCCGCCTTGCCACTCACGACGGGTCACACGAAGTCGATGCGATGCTGCGCGACCGGGTAGCCCGCCTTCGCGAACGTCTTCGCCATCGGCACGTTGCCGACGTCGGTGCCCGCGACGATCCGGTCCGCGCCGTACCCGACGAGGTCGTGCGTCGCCTCGACCACCATGTCGTAGGCGTAGCCGTGGCCCCGGTGCTCCGGCACCACGGCGACGTAGCCGACCACCGGGTCGTAGACGTTGCGGCTCGGCAGGACGAGACCGACCAGCTCGCCCGCGGGCGTGTACGCCAGCCGCCACCAGTCCCGCGGCCCCGGCATCCACTTCATGATCTCGAGGTCCTCCTGCGCGGCCGCGTCGATACCGTGCTCTTCGACGGTCTTCCGCACGTGCGCGTCGAGACTGCCGACGTGCACCCGCTTGAAGACCTCGAGGACGACGTCGTCGTCCGGCTCCGGCCGGAACTCGAGCCGGCCGGTCTTCTCCGGCAGGCCGTTTTCCGGCGTCCAGCGGAAGCGGTAGCGCTCGACGAGCTTGCGGTAGCCCGCCTTCTCCGCCGCTTCGACCCGGCGGTCGACCTCGGCCGCGACCTCCGGGTCGTCCCGCCACGCCGGCGGCGTGTGGAGCGCGTATTCGGCGTGCAGCGGCGCGGTTTTCAGCAGGCGGACGGCCGCGTCGGAGTCGGTGAAGTCGAACCAGTCGAGGGCGACCGGGTCGTCTTCACGGGACTTGGCCCACCAAGCGGCGCGGGCCACGACGACGTCGTCGCGCAGCGCGACCCAGACCCGCTCGGGCGGGTATTCGCCCCGCCTCGCCATCTCGGCGAAGTCGTCGCCGAGCAGCTTGCGGCCGACGAGACCGCGGTCGGGCAGGGAGGTGAACAGTGCTTCTTCGCCCGCTTCGAGCGGGCGCACGACCAGTTCGGTCATGGAATCCTTCCGGGAGGACGCGCTCCCGGTCAGACAGCCGGCACCCTCGTGGCCGGGTGGGAGCGCGTGATCGGTTGCGTGATCATCGGTCCCACCTCCTTTCGCCTGGTCGAGGGTGCGTCGGCGACCCTAGCCGGTCCCGGCCGCGGAGATCAACGGATTTTCTGGAGCACCACGCGCGTGCTCAGCCGCGGTTCGGCGTAGGAGTGCGACGCCTCCACGACGTACTCGCCCGCGATGTGCTGCCAGCCTTCGCGCCAGACCTCGGCCGACCTCGCCGTGATGGCGATGTCGGCCTCCACGGCCGCCCCGGGCCGGGCTTCGACGCTCGCGAACCCGGCCAGCCAGCGGTGCGGCCGGTCGCCGCGCTCGGTCGGGACGAGGTAGAGCTGGACGACTTCGCGCCCGGTGCGCGTACCCGTGTTGCGGACGCGGACCCGGACCCGCGCGCCGCCTTCCTCGTCCGGGTAGGCGTCGATTTCTTCGTACTCCCACGTCGTGTAGCCCTGGCCTTGGCCGAACCAGTACGCGGGTTGCCGATCGGTGCGGGCCCAAGCGCCGTAACCGATGTACACGCCTTCGCCGTACTCGAGCACGCCTTGCTCCGGCGTCACGTCGGTGACCGGCGCGTCTTCGAGCTTCGCCGGCCAGGTCGTCGGCAGGCGGCCGCCGGGCTCTTCGCGGCCGAAGAGGACGTCGGCGAGCGCGTCGCCGCCGGCCTGGCCGGGGAACCAGGTGAGCAGCACCGCGGCGACGTCGTCACGCCACGGCATCTCGACCGGGGAGCCGGCGTTGACGACCACGACGGTGTTGCGATTCGCCTCGGCGACCCGTGCGACGAGCTCGTCCTGACGGCCGGGCAGGGCCAGGGAAGTCCGGTCGAAGCCTTCGCTCTCGACTTCGGCGGTCGTGCCGACCACGACGACGGCGACCTCCGACTTCGCCGCGAGGGCCACGGCTTCTTCCAGGCTCGCGTCCGGGTCGAGGACCGGGCCGCGGTGACCGAGCGCGAAGGTGACCCAGGCGAAGGTGCCCCTCGCGAACTCCGCCATCTCCGACGGGATCCAGTAGGTCAGGCTGACGTCGACCGGTTCGCCCGCGGTCAGCTCGACCTCCCGGCGCTGCTCGTGGACCTGCATGATCGACGTGAAGATGTCGCCGCCCTCCGGCAGGTTCACGCCGTCGAAGACGGTCTGGCCGGCGACGGTGAGGCGGAGGTCGCCGGGACCGGTGATGCCGAAGGTGTGCGTGCCGCCCGCGTCCGGGAGGAACGTGCCGGCGATCTCGACCGAGGCGAGCGTGCCGACGTCGAGGCCGGCCGGCAGTTCGCCGATCCAGTCGATCCTGGCTTTGCGCAAGGGGAATTGCGCGAGTTCGGTGCCGTCGGCGGCGCGGGCGGTCGCGCGGATCCGGAAATTGTCGGTGGCGGTCGGTAACGTCGTCCGCGGATCGGCACCGGGGGCGTAGACGAGCTCGGTGCCTTCGGGAACGGCCGCTTTCAGGCCGTCGAGAGGGGAGACGACGTGGTCGGGGAACACGGTGGCGCTGCCACCACCCAGGATCTTCGGGTCCGCGGCGAGCGCGCCGATGAGCGCGATGCTCTGCGGCTCCCGCAGGGGCAGCACGCCGGTTTCGTTGCGGAGCAGCACGAACGACCGGTGCGCGACCTCGCGCGCGATCGCGTCGCCGTCCACATCGGACTCCTCGGGCGCGGGGTCCACGCCGAGCGCGTCGGTCCGGTGGGCCAGCAGGAGCACGCGGCGCACCATGGCGTCGACGACGGCTTCGTCGACTTCGCCGCCGCGGACGGCTTCGGCGAGCCGGGCGCCGAACACCGTGCGGGGGCCGGGCATGGCCACGTCGAGGCCGCCGTTGGCGGAGGCGACGGTGTCGCGCGCGGCCAGCCAGTCGGAGACGACGAAGCCGTCGAAGCCCCATTCGCCGCGCAGCACGTCGTTGAGGAGTTCGGCGTGCTGGGTCATCGTGGTGCCGTTGACACCGTTGTAGGCGGCCATGATCCCCCACGGCTTCGCGCGCCGGACGATGAGTTCGAACGGCGCGAGGTAGAGCTCGCGCAAGGCGCGTTCGCCGACGCGGACGTCGGCGGTGAAGCGTTCGGTCTCGAAGTCGTTGGCGACGAAGTGCTTGACCGTGACGGCGACCCCGCCGTCCTGCACGCCGGTGACGTAGCCGGCGCCGATCATCCCGGTGAGGAGGGGGTCTTCGGAGTAGCACTCGAAGTGCCGGCCGCCCAGCGGCGAGCGGTGGAGGTTGACCGTCGGGGCGAGCAGCACGTGCACGCCCTTGCGCCGGGCTTCCTGCGCGAGCAGGCGGCCGGTCTCGACCGCCAGGCGCGGGTCCCAGCTCGCGGCGAGCGCGGTGGGGCTGGGCAGAGTGACGGAGGGATCGTCCGGGCTCCAGCGCGTCCCGCGGACGCCGACCGGGCCGTCGGAGAGCACCAGCGACGCCAGCCCGATCCCCGGCAGCGCGGGCAAGGACCAGACGTCCTGGCCGGCGAGCAGGCTCGCCTTGGCGTCCAGGTCGAGTTCGGCCAGCAGCGCCTCGACGTCGAAGCTCATGCGCATCCTCCGCGATCGGTCCTGCCGTCACCCTACCTGGCGTTGAGTAGTGAACGTTATGCTTCCGTGACGCTTTGTCCCGTAGGCTCGGGATCATGACCCGGGCCAGGGGCGCCGACCGCCGAGCCAGCATCGTCCGCGCGGCGTTCGAGGTGATCGCCGAGCGCGGCTACCGAGGCGCGTCCCTCGCCGCGGTCGCCGAGCGCGTCGGGCTGACACAGCAGGGGCTGATGCACTACTTCCCCACGAAGGAGGACCTGCTGGCGGCCGTGCTGGAGACCCGCGACGAGTGGGACCTGCTGCACTTCGGCCACGCCCGCGCGGGCGACCCGTCGGCGATGACGGTGAACCAGCTGGCCGAACTGGTCGACTACAACGCCACGCGCCCGGGCATCGTCCAGACGTACACGGTGCTGTCGGCGGACAGCGTCACGGAAGACCACCCGGCCCGCAAGTACTTCCAGGACCGCTACACGCGGGTGCGCGCCGGCATGGCGCAGATGCTGGAGCGCCACCGCGACGAGCTGCCGCCGGGAACGACGCCGGAACAGCTGGCCCCCTTGGCCATCGCCCTCCTGGACGGCCTCCAGCTGCAGTGGCTCCTGGACCCGGACGAGGTCGACATGTCGGCCGGGTTCCGCACGTTCCTGACCCTGCTGGGGGTGAAGCCGGACTGACCCTCAGCCCATTCCCACGCTCTGCCGCTCGACCTCGATCAGCGCCACCACCCGCTCCTGCTCCCGCGAGTACGGACCCCCGATGTACTTCGTCGCGATCCGGTCCACGATCTCCCACGCCGCATCGCCCTCGATCCACTCGGCCACCCGGCCGCGGATGATCACCGGCTCGAACGGGTTGTCCGGCGGGGTCAGGGAAAGCGCGACCCGCGGGTCGCGGCGCAGGTTGCGAGCCTTGCGGGAGTCCGGGCCGGTCAGGATGGCGATGCGGTCGCCTTCCGGGTCGACCCAGACCGGGACCGAGTGGGGCGCGCCGTCGGGCAGGACGGTCGCGAGGTGACCGATCGCGGTGGTGGCGAGGATGCGGCGGACGTCGGCGTCGAGCATGGTCGGCTCCTTGTGGTGGTCGGGGTTCAGGCGACGGTGTAGTGCAGGTGGGTGACGCCGGGCGCGGCCACGGCCTCGACCAGGCTCAGTCGCACGTGCGCGGGCAGCTCCTGGAAGAACGACCGGCCGGCGCCGAGCAGCACGGGGACCTGGTGGAGGACGATTTCGTCGACGAGGCCGGCCTGCAGCGCAGAGGCCAGGACACCGCCGCCCATCAGGCCGACATCCTTGCCGCCGGCCGCCTCGCGGGCCGCCGCGATCGCGTCTTCGACGTTGTCGACGAGCGTCTGCCGCTCGGTCAGGTCCGGCGCGGGCCGGTGGCTGACCAGGAACAGCGGTGCGTTCGGGTGCGGGCTGCCACCGCCGAAGTGCTCCGAGTCTTCGTAGGTGTTGCGGCCCGCCACGATCGCGCCCACCCGGCCGGCGAGCGAGTCGAAGATGCGGGCGCTGGGCTCGCTGAGCTTGAAGAAGTCGAAGACCCGGCTCTGGGTGTCCCCGTCGGAGTACCAGTCGAAGAGCGTCCCGCCGTCGCCGAGGCCCTGGCCGGGTCGTGCGCCGCGGCCGGTGATGTAGCCGTCGACCGACACGGCGTGGGCGCTGAAGACCTTGCTCATCGTGACATTCCCTTCTGGGTTCCTTCAGGAGACTCCAGAACCGTAGCAGCTTAAGTTCCTTGAGGGAACCCCAAGTGCTAAACTCGCCTCATGCAGCGCACGAACTTCAGCGAACTGGCCGCGTGCTCGATCGCGCGCACGCTCGACGTCATCGGCGAACCGTGGTCACCGCTGATCCTGCGGGACATCTGGGCCGGGTTCAGCCGGTTCGAGCAGCTCCAGGCGGACCTCGGCATCTCGCGCAAGGTGCTCACCGAACGGCTGAACCACCTGGTCGAGCAGCAGGTCCTCGAGCGCCGCCCGTACGACCGCCGTCCGCGCTACGAGTACGTCCTGACCGAGAAGGGCACCGAACTGGTCGACATGCTGATGGTGATGACCCGCTGGGGCGACAAGTGGCTGGCGGGCGAGGCCGGGCCGCCGGTGCTCTACCGCCACCACGCGTGCGGCGAGATCAGCAGCGTCGACCTGCGCTGCGCCCACTGCGGCGAGCCGATGCACGCCAACGACGTCGACGTGCTCGCCGGCCCCGGCGCGACCCGCTAGTCACAGCAACCGCGGCTGGGCGACCACCGCACGCAGTCGCTGGAGCGTGCGCAGCGTCGTCTCCAGATCCTCCTGGGACACCTCGGCCGTCACGTCCTCCGCCCAGGCGACCTGCGCCGCCTCCAGCTCCCGCATCGCCGCGCGCGCCCGCCGCGTCAACGACAGCAACGGCGCCCGCGCGTCGGCCGGGTTCGGCAGGCGGTCCAGCATTCCGTTGCGCAGCAAGCGGTTCACCGTCTCCTGCACGCTCTGCCGGCGCAGCCCGCGCCGGCGTGCCACCTCCGCCGCGGTCGCCGGGCCGTCCTCCAGGAAGCCGAGGACCTGCCACTGCGCCGCGGTCAGCCCGACCGGCTCGGTCAGCGCGTCGCCCGCGGCGAGGAAACCGCCGTTGCACGCGAAGACCGCGTCGATCACGCGGGTGAACGTTTCGGCTCGGGGTGACCGCATGCGTGCTAGTCTCGCACATCGACAGGTACCTGTCGAAATGGAGACGACCATGGACATGCCCCGCCTCGGCCCGGCGCACGAAGCACTGAAGGCGTTCGTCGGCGACTGGACCGGCACGGAGGAACTCGCCGCCTCGCCGTGGGCGCCGGCCTCGACCGCGCACGCGGATTGCGAATACCGCTTGGCGCTCAACGGCTTCGCCGTCGTCCAGCACTACCGGCAACGCCGCGGGGACGGGTCGGAGTTCCTCGGCCACAACGTCTTCACCGCGGATCCGGCCACCGGCGAGACGCTCTGGTACGGCTTCGACAACTACGGCTACCCGCCCGAGTCGCCCGCCCGCGGCGGCTGGAACGGTGCGACGCTGACCCTGGAGAAGGTGACCGCGCGCGGGGTGGCGCGGCACCGGCTCACCCCGGACGGCGGGACGCTGACGCACGAGATCGACGTCCGGATGGGTGAAAACCCGGAGTACCGGCCGTTTTTGCGCGCGCGGTACACCCGGACGGGCCAGTAGCGGGCCAGAAACTGTCGGACCCCCGGAGTACAGATAGGGGCGTGACCGGAACCGCCGACCCGCCCCCGCTGATCGGGGTCGAGAACCTGAAGATGCCCGAGTGGGCGCGCGTCGACGAACGCGTGGCCGCGTCGAGCTTCGGCCAGGCCGTGCGCACGCTGCCCACGGCGATCTCGGTCGTGCTGCGGCTGGCCTGGCGCACGTCGCCACGGCTGACGCTGCTGGCCGCCGTCGTGCACGTCGTCTCCGGCTGCGTCACGGCGTTCGGGCTGCTCGCCACGGCGAACGTCTTCACCGCGCTGCTCGAACAGGGGCCGACCCCGGAGCGCGTGCTGCAGTCGCTGCCCGCGATCGCGGTCGTCACCGGGTCGTACGCGGCGCGGGCGTTGCTGGACGCGGCTGTCGCCGCCGTCGAAGGCGCGCTGCGGCCCCGGGTCACCGCGGCGGCGGACGACGCGGTGACGGCCGCGGTCGTGCGCGTCGGGCTGATCGCGTTCGAGGACGCGGACTTCCGGGAACTGGCCCGGCAAGGCGCGCGGTTCGGCGTGCGGGCCATCGAGACGAGCCTGCGGCGGCTGGCGGACCTGACGTCGTCGGTCATCTCGCTGGCGGCGGCGATGATCACCGCCGGGCTGCTGAACCCGTGGCTGGCCCCGGTGCTGCTGCTCGCCGCGGCGGCCGACGGCTGGTCCGCCGCGCGCGTCGCGAAGCTGAACTACCGGCACTTCCTGGACACGGTCGGGCGCAACATCCGCAAGTCGGTCGTCGAAGAGGTCGCCACCTGGCGCTCGATGGCCCTCGAACGGCACGCGCTGACGCTGCAGGAGCCGTTGCTCGGCGAGTACCGGCGCATCTCGCGGAGTCTCACGCGCGAGGAGATCCGGCTGGCGCACCGGAGCAACCTGGTGCGCACGAGCGGCCGGGCGGCGGCGGGCTTCGGCACGGCGGCGGCGTACCTGGTGCTCGGGTGGCTGCTCTACACGGGCGGGATGGAGCTGGCGCTGGCCGGCACGGCGGTGCTGGCGATGCGCACGGCGTCGACGGCGCTGTCCAACACCATGCGCGCGGTCAACTCGCTGTACGAGGACTCCTTCTACATCGGGTTCTACAACCAGCTGCTCGCGGAGTCCCGGAAGCGGCAGCCGCCGCCGGCGTCGGTGACGGCGCCGGCCGACCCGGGCGAGATCCGGCTGGACGGCGTCACGTTCACCTACCCGGGCCGCGACAGCCCGGCGCTGCGTGACATCTCGGTGACGATCCGGCGCGGTGAGGTGGTCGCGCTGGTCGGCGAGAACGGTTCGGGCAAGACCACCCTCGGCAAGCTGCTCACCGGGCTCTACCCACCGGACGAGGGAACGGTCCGCTGGGACGACGTCGACCTGGCGGCGGCCGACCCGGCATCGGTGCACGCGAACATCGCGGTGATCGCCCAGGAGCCGGCGGAGTGGCCGATGACGGCGGCGAACAACATCACGGTCGGCCGCCTCGGCCGCCCGGACCCGGAGGGCCACGCCTGGCGCGAAGCGGTCGACTACTCGGGCGCGGACGAGGTGATCGAATCGCTGCCCGCCAAGGAGAATACGGTGCTGTCGAAGAAGTTCGACGAGGGCCACGACCTGTCGGGCGGCCAGTGGCAGCGCATGGGCATCGCCCGGGGAATCTACCGCGACGCCTCGGTCCTGGTCGCCGACGAGCCGACAGCGGCCCTCGACGCCCGCGCGGAGGCCCGGGTGTTCGCCGGCCTCCAGCACGCAAGCCGTTCGAACCGCGGCCGCCGCACGACGGTCCTGGTGACCCACCGGCTGGCCAACATCCGCTCGGCAGACCGGATCCTGGTCCTGGAGAAGGGAAGGTTGATCGAACAAGGAACCCACGACGACCTGATAAAAGCGGGCGGCGTCTACCACGAGCTGTACGAGATCCAGGCCCGCGCCTACCGCAACGGCCCACCCTGACGCATCCCGCCACACCCGCGCACCCGCCCCACGCACCCAGCCGGTCGGGCCACGCACCCAGCCGGTCGGCCCGCCTGCTCGACCGACCGGACCGCGCACCCAACCGGCCAGCCCGCCCAATCGACCGACCGCGCCGCACACCCAACCGGCCGGCCCGCCCAATCGACCGACCGCGCCGCACACCCAACCGGCCAGCCCGCCCACTCAACCAACCGAGCCGCAGACCCAACCGGTCGGCCGGGCGTACCCGCACGGTCGGCCCGGGTGCCCGGTCGGTCGGCTCGCCGGCCGACCCTCCAGGCACGCGAACCGACCCTCCGAGGACGCCGGCCGACCCTCCAAGCACGCGAGGTCGCCGAGCCCGAACTCGTCACTCGCGTGATTGAGGCCGCATGTCGCGTGATCGGGCGCGGAACTCGCGTGACTGGGCGCGGAACTCGCGTGATTGGCGGCGTATCTCGCGTGATCGGCGGGGTCAGGTGGGGAGGGTGAGGGAGCCTAGGTGGGAGAAGTGGGCGGCGATGCGGGAGCCGCGGCGGAGCGGGACCGCGTCCGTCATGCCGCCGGTCAGGATCAGCCAGCCCGGCTCCAACGCCACGCCTCGGGACGCGAGGGCGTTGGCTGCCAAGGCGAGGGCCTCCGCCGGGTGGCCGAGGACGGCCGCGCCCGTGGCCGTGTCGACGATCTGGCCGTCGACCTCCAGCAACGCCGCCTCCAGGGACAGGTCCAGCGAGGACGGCGGTACCCCCACCGGTCCCACGCTGAAGTACGCCGACGAGCCGTTGTCCGCGACGGCGTCCGGCAGCGTGAACCGGTAGTCCGCGTAGCGGCTGTCGATCACCTCGATGCCGCCGTACACGCGGTCGACCGCCGCCAGGGCCGTTGCCGCCGTCACGCCCGGGCCCGCCAGCCGGCGGCCCAGGACGAACACCAGCTCCGGCTCGGCTCGCGGGTGGATCAGCGACGGCACCGGCACGCCCGCCGGCAGCACCATCGCGTCCGTCAGCCAGGCCAGCAACGGTGCGTCGATGCCCATCCGCTGCTGCTTGGCCCGGGACGTCAGCCCCAGTTTCACCCCGATCAGCGTCTCCCCGCGGGCCCGGCGCTGGCGCAACGCCTCGTCCTGGATCGCGTACGCCGTGTCGACGTCCAGACCCGGCCACTCCTCCGAGAGCGGAGCCCGCTCCGAGACCGTCCCCAACAGCGAAGCGGCTGCCTCTCGCACGTTCACGATTCCTCCGAAAACACCGCGGTGACGCTGCCGAGGCCGGCGATCGTCGCGACGATCGTGTCGCCCGGGGACACCGGGATCGCCCGGGTCATCGACCCCGGCAGCACGACGTGGCCGGGCTCCAGGGTCACCCCCAGCGGCCCCACCGTGTTCGCCAGCCACACCAGCGAGTTCAACGGCGAGCCGAGCACCGCGCCGCCCGCGCCCGTCGCCGCCACCGCACCGTTCTGGTACAGCACGCAGCCCGCGAGGCGCAGGTCAGCGGCCGAAAGAGCCGTCGGCTTGCTCCCCAGCACCACCCCGCCCGACGACGCGTTGTCCGCGATCGTGTCGAACAGCGAGATCTTCCAGTCCTGAATGCGGGAGTCGACGATCTCCAGCGAAGGCAGCACGAAGTCGACCGCCCGGACCGCGTCGGCGACCGTCACGCCCGGGCCGCGCAGGGCCGAGCCGAGCACGAACGCGATCTCCGGCTCGATCCGCGGTTGCAGGAACGCCGAGGTCGGGATCGGCTGGTGCTCCAGGTGGAACATGCTGCCGGTGAGGTGCCCGTAGTCGGGCTGGTCGACGCCCATCTGCCGCTGCATCGCCGCCGACGCGAGGCCGACCTTGTGGCCGCGGACGGCGTCGCCACCCTCGACCCAGTGCCGCACCTGCTCCTGCTGGATCCGGTAGGCGTCCTCGACGCCCGCGTCGGGATACGTCTTGATCAGCGGCTCGATCGGCTCGCGCGTGGCGTAGGCCCCCGCCAGTGCGGCCGCGGCCTCCTGCACCTTGCTGACATCCACCTCCGGGACTCTGCCGTGCGCGGCGGGCGGGCACAAGCACGGATGTTCCGTCCAGCGGAACTCTCGCCAGGCAATCTCTTGCGCGCGAGACAAATCGAGCGTAGCGTGGCGGACACCACCAGGAAGGGACGTGAGGGACATGGCACCGACCCAGGCCGAGGTCACCAAGCTCGCCGAAGCCCGCGACGCACTGCGCGAGCGCCACCTGCGCCCGGCCGCCGAACGCCCGGCGACGAACGGGCGCGGCATCCACCACACCGCGCTGATCTCCAGCGACGTCGAGCGGACCATCGAGTTCTACCAGGACATCCTCGGCTTCCCGCTCACCGAGCTCATCGAAAACCGGGACTACCCCGGCTCGAGCCACTTCTTCTTCGACGTCGGCAACGGCAACGCGGTCGCCTTCTTCGACCTGCCCGGTCTGGACCTCGGCCCGTACGCGGAAGTCCTCGGTGGACTGCACCACCTGGCCCTCTCCGTCACGCCCGAACGGTGGAGCGCGATCAAGGACAAGCTCGACGAGGCCGGGGTGAAGTACCTGCTGGAGAGCAAGACCTCCATCTACCTGTCCGATCCGGACGGTGCCCGCGTCGAGCTGATCTCCGACCCGCTCGGCGAGATGTACGGCGAGAAGATCGGCTGAAAGCGTGGTCCGGGCGTCGCGCGCCAACTAGCCTGTGCGCGACGTCTGGAGGTCCGATGTCCGACTGGTCGCTCTCCCGCGCGAAGGCGCGGCTCGATCACCGCGAGCTGCTCGACGAACTCACCGCGCGCACCCGGTTCGAGGTCCGGCTGCACCTGAACGAACCGGCCACGAACGGCGCCTACGACGAGCTCACGAGCATCTTCGCGATCGGGCACGGCGAGTGCGCCGCCCTCCTGCAGCACCACCGGCTCCTGCCGTGGTGGGAGCGGGCGCTGCTGTTCCGCTACGCGCGGCGCATGCACGGCAAGGCGATCACGCGCAGTGTCGGTGTCGTGCCCGCCGAGGTCGCGCCGCAGGCCGCCCGCGCGTTCGGCGCCGAGATCGCGGAGCTGGCCCCCGGCTCCGGGGACACCGGCGCGAAGTACGACCTGCAGGGCCGCGGCCTGCTGACCGTGTTCCGGATCGCCGTCGGCGCCAAGGGCGAGATCTGGCCGGACCGCCACGAGGTCGCCACGACGTCCGCCCGCAACATCCTGACCTGTGCCGCGACCTTCGCCCGGCGGAAGCCGTGGCACGTGGTTTGGCCCGTCTACCGGGTACGGGGTCTGCGGCTCTGGAAGCTTTGACCCCGGTGGTGCGTTCCACCGGTATGAACGCAGAGGAAATCCTCGCCGGCGCGAACACCATCGCCGTCGTCGGCCTGAGCCGCGATCCGGCCAAGGCCGCGCACGGCGTCCCGGCCGTCCTGCAGGCCCACGGCTTCCGGATCATCCCGGTGCACCCGACCGCGACCGAGCTGCTCGGCGAAAAGGTGTACCGGTCACTGAAGGACATCCCGGAGCCGGTGGACCTCGTCGACGTCTTCCGGCCCTCCCCCGAAGCGCCGGGGATCGCCCGCGAGGCCGTCGAAATCGGCGCCAAAGCGCTGTGGCTGCAGCAGGGCATCGTCTCCGCCGAAGCGCGCCGCATCGCCGAAGAGGGCGGGCTCGCCTACGTCGAGAACCGGTGCACCGCCGTCGTCCGCGCGACCGCTTCGATCACGAAGAGCTAGCTCCGAAGTGGACGATCCGGTGGTTGCCCGGTTCGGTGACCCAGACGCCGCCCGCGCCGTCGTCGGCCATGTCCCTGGGCGAGCCGATCGGCTCGGCCGTGTCGGGTAACGCGGCGCCGGTGCGGATGTCGAACCGGGCGACGCGCCCGGTGTCGTCGACCAGCAGCCGCCCGGCCCGGTCGAGCGCGACCGCGCGGGGCCGGTCCAGGCCGCCGAACTCGCGCACGAAGCCGCCCTGCCACGAAAACTGCACCGCGCGGCGGTTGCCGGTGTCGGCGACGTAGACGTTGCCCGCCGCGTCGACCGCGACGCCTTCGGGCGCCTTGAGCCGCCCGGCCAGGACGCGCACGAGCGCGCCGTCGCGGGTGAAGGCCTGGACCCGGTCGTTGCCGGTGTCGGCCACCCAGACGCGGCCGCGCGTGTCGACGGCGATCCCCGAGGGCGCGCGGAACTGTCCCGGCCCGGCGCCGGGCCCGCCGAACGCACGCGGCAACGCGGCGACTTCACTGCTGGTCACGGCACCAGGATCACCGGCGGCGGGCCGGTGCGGCCAGCGCCGGGACGAGTGTTCAGCGACTGTTCCGCCTCCGCTCACCAGCTCCAGCGGGAGCACGTCCGCCGGTCGAGGAAGCTGTACGCGGGCAGGGGCCCGAGCCAATCGGCCTGGACACCGTCGTCGCGCGCGAGCCCGGCGACGGTGTCCCGCACGACGAGCAAGTCGCCCAGCCCGACCAGGAACGCCCACCGCTCGTCGGCGCTCTCGCCCGCCGGCAACGCAACGGAGTCGCGGGCGCGTTCGGCGACCCGCGACAGCAGCACGTCCGATCGGGCCGCCCGCCACGCCGACCCGGGTTCGGTGAACCGCAGGCAGACGTGCACCTCGGCCAGGCCGTCGAGCCGGTCGAGGTCGGCGCGGTAGGTGTCCGCGGCCGGGGCGAGCACCTCGGTGCGGACGGCGTCCTCGTCCTCGGCCACCGTGCCGAACCGGACCGGCAGCACCGGGCCGCCCTCGACGAGCGCCGACACCACCGCCAGGTGCGCGGCCGGGTCGGGCTCGGGGTCGCCGACGACCATCGCGAGGTCCTCCCAGCAGACCGTGCGCGGCGCGCGCGGGTGCCCGGCCCGGACGACGCCGTAGAGCTGCAGCGTCACGGCTGTTCGACGGGGATGGCCGGCGCGGGAGGCACGGCCACGGCGGGTGTCGGTGGCGGGGGCGGGATCAGCCCGACGGTCTGGTCGAGCCCGATGGAGACCTGCCCGGGGTGGGGCTGCTGCGCCTGCGCGTTCACCCGCTGCATCGCTTCGAGGTAGCGGATGTAGGTGTCGACGCTGGCGATCACGACCCTGGCTTCGATCGACAGCAGTTCGATCCCGATCAGGGACACCTTCACCGTGGCGTCGATGACGAGTCCCTTGTCCAGCAGGATGTTGAGGGTGTCGGCGAGTCCGCCACCGGTCTGCCCCGGTCTGGTCACTTCGCTCCTTCGGTTGCGGGGATTGCGTCGAGGGCGGCGCGGATCTCGGCGAACCGGAGCTCCAGCGCGATGAGGGCCTGGCCGAGCGCTTCGACCTGGGCCGGGGCGAGGGTGCCGGCGTCGAGCCGGCGCAGGGCCTGCCGCTCCAGCACTTCCTTGAGGACGTCGAGCACGGTGACGACGAGGTGCCCGAGCCCGCGGCCGGCGTCGGCGGCGATCCGCTGGGTCATCCGGGCTCGCCTTCCAGCCCGAGCAGCAGCAGCCGCAGGTCGAGCCGCACGAGGTCGATGCCGGCGAGGGAGATGATGACGTCCCCGGTGACGACGGCCCCGCGGTGCACGACCCGGTCGAGCAGGTCGACGATGGCCTCGGCGGCGTTGGTGCCGGTCGGCGTGAAGACCTCGGGGAGCAGGTCGGGGTCAGCCATTCGCCGTCGCTCCGAGCTCGAGGTCGGTGAACGAGTACGGCGGCCAGGGCCCCGATGTCTCGACCGTCGCCCCCGCCGCGCTCAGCTCGCGGGTGAACCACTCGACCTCCGCGTGGAACTCCGCCTCGCGGCCGGTCTCCACCAGGTACGCCCTGTTCATCAGCACGCCGTGCGGCCGCGCGCGTTCCACGCTGTCGGCCGACTGCCGCCGCAGCGCCTCCTGGAGCCGGCCGGCCGTGCCGGCCACGTCTTCGCGGGCGCGCTGGATCGCCTTCAGCCGTTCGCGCCGCCGGACCAGGTACTGCGTTCCGGTCAGGCCCGCCGCGTCCGGCCGGGTGGTCGCGGCCGGCTCCGAATGCCGCACCCGGACGCCCCACTCGCGGTGGCCGGCCACCTCGTCGAGGCAGCCGCGGGCCTGGTCGTAGCCCGCCTGCAGGAGCCGGAGCGCGGCGTCTTCGCCGTCAAGGACCGTGCCGAACCGCAGCGGCAGCACCGGTTCGCTGCGGAACACCGCGCGCACCACGGCGTCGTGCTCGCGGGCCAGCTCGGCGAGCGTGCCGTCGACCGGGTCGAGCGTGTCGATGCGGTCGAAGCGCGCCGGCGCCACCTCGGCGACCACCACGCCGAGGTCGCGGTAGCCGATCAGCCGCGGCGCCGGCCCGATGTCCAAAGCGGACGGACGGTTGCGGGTGATCGCGTACGCGCAGAGCCAGTTTCCGGTGCTCACCGCGGTTCTTCCCTCCCGCCCGGCACGGGCAGCCGGGCCTCCAATTCGGCGACGCGCGCCGCCAGGTCGGTTGCGCCCAGTTCCGCTCGCGCGGCATTCGGGGCAAAGAACGGATCGTTCGTCCACCAGTCCATGCCCATTTCCCGGGCGGTCTGCGCGGACGCGATGAACAGCCGGATCCGCAGCGTCAGCAATTCGACGTCGACCACGCTGACGCCGATGTCACCGGCGATGACGACGCCCTTGTCGAGCACGCGTTCCAGAATGTCCGCCAATGAATCGGACGAAGCGGCCAATCGTGTCGACCTTCCTTTCAGGAATCGGTGGCGCCCCGCGTGAACCGGCGCAGCCGCTCGCACGCGCCGAGTTCGCCGTCGGCGTCGACGTCCACCCGGTAGGTGGCCATCACACTGGTGGAATCCGGGATCCGGGCCAGCTCGACGACGTCGACGAGCACGGACCAGCCGCCGTCGCCCCGGCCGCGGATCCCGGTCACGGCGTGCGGAGTGAGCCCGGTCACCATGGCGAACTGGTCCTTCGCGGCCCGAATGGCATCGGCGGCGCGCAGCCGGGAAACGGATTTCCCGGCGGCATCGGGCGCATTTTTGTTTTGGGCAGGCAACGGCAGTGGCGATTCCGTCATCGCTTTCCTAGTCACGGGGTGGGTGCCCACCGTAGCAACACCGAGGTTCACGTGCATGGCCTTCATGGGACGGCCTTTTTCACCGGTTCGCGCGCACGATTGGGCGGTCCGCGGCAACCGCGGGCGGCAAATGGCGCAGCACACGGGCGCCCAGCGGAACCAATTTCCGGCAAACGCCCGGTTGGTTACGATCGAGTAACGTCCACCAGGCGGTAGCCGACCCCGCGGACCGTCTCGATGGTGTGCGTGCCGAACGGCGTGTCGATCTTGCGCCGGAGGTAGCCGATGTACACCTCGACGACGTTCTCGTCGCCGTCGTAGTGCGCGTCCCAGACGTGGCTCAGGATCTCGTTCTTCGACAACGCCGTTCCGGCCCGCCGCAGCAGGAACTCCAGCAACCCGAACTCCCGCGCGGTGAGCTCGATCCGCTTTTGTCCTCTGTGGACGGTACGGGCGGACGGGTCGAGCCGCAGGTCGCCGGCTTCCAGCACGGCCGGCCGGGCCGGGGCGCCGCGCCGCAGCAATGCGCGCAGCCGGGCGATCAGCACGACGAAGGAGAACGGTTTGGACAGGTAGTCGTCGGCGCCGAGGTCGAACGCGTCGGCTTCGTCGTACTCGCCGTCCTTGGCCGTCAGCATCAGCACCGGCGTCCAGTTCTCCGCCGCGCGCAGGCGTTTGAGCACCTCGTAACCGGACAGCTCGGGCAGCATAATGTCGAGCACCACGACGTCGTACGCGTGCTCGGTCGCCCGCCAGAGGCCCTCGCGGCCGGTGTGCGCGACGTCGGCGGTGAAGCCCTCGGCCACCAGCCCGCGCCGCAGCGTCTCCGCGAACTCGCGCTCGTCCTCCACGATCAGCAGGCGCACTACTCCTCCTTCGGCAGTTCGATCACCGGCAGTTCGATCACGAACCGCGCGCCCGGCTCGCCGGACTCGGCGCAACGCGCCCGGCCGCCGTGGCGCGCCGCGATGCCGGCCACGATCGGCAGGCCCAGCCCGGTCCCGCCGTGCCCGCGCTGCCGCGACGCGTCGAGCCGGACGAACCGCTCGAAGATCCGCTCCCGGTCGGCTTCCGCGACGCCGGGGCCGTCGTCGCTCACCTCGATGACGGCCAGGTCGCCGCGCACCGCGCTGCTGACGCGGATGCGCGAGCGCGCGTGCCCGCGCGCGTTGTCGACCAGGTTGCGCACGGCCCGCCGCAGCTGGGCCTCGCTGCCGTGCACCTTCGCCGGCCCCGCGCGCACTTCGACGTCCGCCGTGGTCTCCCCGCGGACGCGCTCGGCCTCGGCGCGGACGATGTCGTCGAGGTCGACCTCGGTGCGCTGCGGCCGGTCGGTCGCGTCGTCGGCGCGGGCCAGCATGAGCAGGTCGTCGACGAGCTCGCGCAGCCGCGCGGTCTCCCGGGCGATCACCGGCACCAGGTCGCCGGTGCTCTCCGGGTGCCGCCCGGAGACGTCGAGAGCGGTGCTTATCGTCGAGAGCGGGGATCTCAGTTCGTGGCTGGCGTCCGCGACGAACCGGCGTTGCGCGGCCTGGGCCGACGCGAGCCGGGACAGCATTTCGTTGAGCGTCACGGCCAGGCGGTGCACCTCGTCGCCGCCCGGCGGCAGCGGCACGCGCGCGGCGAGGTCGCGCGTGGAGATCTCCGCGACGGTCCGGCGCATCCGCTCGACCGGCCGCAGCGCCGAGCCGACCGCGCGGTACACCGCGAGCCCGGCGATGGCCAGCAGCGGCACGGCGATCAGGCCGAGCAGCAGCGTCAGCCGCGTCGAGGCCTCCGTGACCGGTTCCAGTGAGCGCGCGGAGATCACGGTGAACGGCCCGCCCGGCCCGGCCACCTCCTGCGACACGACGCGGTAGTCGTCGTTGTCGCCGTTCAGCCCGAGCGGCAGCGTTTCGACGATTTCATGCCCGACGACCGGGCGAGCCGTGGTCAACGGCGGGTGCCCGACGATCGCCGGATCGCTCGCGATCGGCGTCCCGCGCGCGTCCAGGACCTGCGTGACGGCTTCGGTGTCGCCGGTGCTGGCGACGTCGCTCGCGCTCAGGTCGCGCGCGCCTTCGCGGATGAGCTGGATGGCGACCTGCCGCCCGGTGCTGCGGGCACTCTCGGTGACGCTGCGGTCAAGCGACTCCTCCAGCAGCAGCACCACGACCACGCAGCCGACGGCGATGGCCAACGCGAGCGCGAACACCGCCACCGCGGTGGTGCGCATCCGGACGCCGGTCGCGGCGATCACCTTGCCCAGTCTCACCAACGCAGCGTAACCACGAACGAGGCCGGCACGCGGGCGGACCAGCGACGGAACGCTCGCCGCCACCCCGTCACGCGCCCCGGCGGCGGCGCGGGACGGCGAGCCGCTCCCCGCGCAGCCGCTCGACCTCGGCCAGGTCCAGCGGGCCGAGCGGGTGCCCGACCGTCCAGGCCAGCAGCAGGTCGGCCAGCGCGGGGTTGCGGGCGAGCGCCGGGCCGTGCAGGTAGGTGCCGACGACCCGGTCGGTCACCGCGCCCTCGGTGCCGTCGCCGTTGCCGGTGCCGCGCACGACCCGCCCGAGCGGCTGGCTGTCGGCGCCGAGCTTGCTGACGCCCAGGTGGTTTTCGAACCCGGTCAGCGCCTCGCCGGCCAGCAGCCCGGACGGCGTCGCGACCAGCTCGGCGACCGCGCGCTGCTCGCCGGGTTCGGTGGTGACGTCGAGCAGGCCGAGCCCGTCGTGGTCGACGCCGTCGAGGCCGCGGAAGCGGGTGCCGAGCACCTGCAGGCCCGCGCACACGCCGAAGACGACCGCACCGGCCGCGACGGCCCGGCGCAGGCCCGGGTACTTGCGCAGGTGCGCGGCGGCCAGCACCTGGGCGCCGTCCTCGCCGCCGCCGAGCAGGTAGAGGTCCAAAGTGGACGGCACCGGCTCGCCGAGGCCGACCGGGACCACCTCGGCGTCGAGCCCGCGCCACTGCAGCCGCTTGCCGAGCACCTGGGCGTTGCCGGTGTCGCCGTAGGTGCCGAGCACCTCGGGCAACAGAAGTCCGATGTGGACGATCGAGTCAGCCACTCGGCAACCTGCCCACCAGGTCGCGGAACGCGGTGTAGTTGGCGACCAGCTCGACGGCACCGGGCGGCAGCGCGTCGATCGCGGTGACCGGGTCCGGTTCGGCCCAGTGCGCGACCTCGGCGTAGCAGAGCCGGACGGACAGGTCGGCGCCGCGCTCGCCGGTGACGACGACCTGGCGCCCGCGGAGCCGTTCGAAGTGGACGTCCCACAGCCAGGACAGGTCGCGGCCGTCGGCCTCCTGGGCGTTGACCGCGACGACGACCGGGGTGTCCTCGTCCAGCACGCGCAACGTTTCCACCCAGCCGGCCGGGTTCTTGGCCAGCATCAGCCGCACGGAGTGCCGAGACCGGCGGATCGTCCGGTAGCGGCCGCCGATGTCGGTGATGGTCCGCAGCCGCGCGGCGGCGGTGTGCGGCGGAACGCCGAGCCGGTGCGCGGCGGCGAGCGCGAGGGCGGCGTTCGCGCGGTTGACCTCGCCGGGCAGCCGCAGGTCGAGGTCGACCTGGCGGCCACCGGGGGTGACCACGAGCTCGCCGTCGAGAGTCCACGCGGGTTCCGGGCGGGCGAGGCCGCACCTGCAGCTCCAGTGCCGGTCCTGGGTTTCGACCTGGCCTTCGCAGCGCGGGCACGCCGTCGAGTCCCCGCTCCAGCGGCGGCCGGCGCCGACCCAGACGGCCTTCGCGGCCGCGCTCGCGGCGGAGGTCACGAGGACGTCGTCACAGTTCGCGACGACGACGGTGTCGTCCAGTTCGGCAATGGCGGCCCGCAGGTCCCGTTCGGTGGCGCGGACCTCGCCGACCCGGTCGAGCTGGTCGCGGCTCAGGTTGAGCAGGACGAGAACGGCGGGCCGGACCTGGTCGGCAACCCAGGGAACGTAGGTCTCGTCGACCTCGAGGACGGCGTAGGGCGCACCGGGGCGGGCGGTCAGGGCGGCGAGGACACCATCGGGCATGTTGGCGCCATCGCTGTTGGCGGCGACCTCGGCGAGCGTTTCGAGGGCGCGGGTGAGCATCAGCGAGGTGGTGGTCTTGCCATTGGTCCCGGTGACGAGCACAACGGTGCGTTCCCGCCCGAGCCGGCGCAGGGCGAGCGGATCAAGGGCCAGCGTGACGCGGCCACCGATCATCCCGCCGCGGCCGAGCCCGGAGCTGCGCGAGAGCCAGGCGGTGAGCCGCCCGGCAGCCACGGACGCGCGAGTACGGAGGGGACTTCGGAGGGACATCGCCCGGATGGTGCCCGCAAGCCGCTGTGATTTTCCTGAGTCCGTGGCATGCGTCTCGCGGGGCGGGTTTCGTGGTGGGCTGGGCGGCCGAGCCGCAGCCGCCCCGAGGCCCCGGCAAAGCCGAAACGCCTTCCGCAGCTGCCTCACCGACCGAAACGGCACGCGGACACCCAAACCGGCACCCCACCCAGGCCTCCCCCGCCACCCCGATCCGAAGCCAGCACGCGGACGGTGGTGCCGGGTCAAGGCACGCTTTCCCGCCTTGACGCGGTACCACCGTCCGTAGTGACAATCACGGCTTCGGGGTGGTGGGAACCGAGCTACTGGTCGCCCGAAGCGACCTGAAACCGCCCAACGCAGTCGAACCGCCGGGCAGAAACCCAGCCGGAAGCCCGGCCGCGGCAGCGACCGACTTCGCCGAAGCCGCAGCGGGAAGGCCAAGCGGGGAAGGCCATGCGGGGGGAGGGTCGAGCGGGGCGGGCCATGCGGGGGAGGGCCGAGCGGGACAGGCTAAGCGGGACGGGCCGAGCGGGGAGGCCAAGCGGAGGAAGTCGAGCGGCACAGGCTGCCCGGGGCGGGCTAAGCGGGGCGGGCCGAGCGGGCAGGCCGAGCGGGGCGGGTCAAGCGGGGCGGGCCGAGCGGGCGGGCCGAGCGGGGCGGGTTAAGCGGGGGAGGCCGAGCGGGGAGGCCAAGCGGGGCGGGCCGAGCGGGGAAGCCCCACCGGGGCAGGCCGAGCAAACCCACCGACCCCCCGATGCACAAGACGTGCCACCCCTGTCACCGGTTGCGTTCACCGCTCACCACGCTCCACCCACCGCACCGGGCTCGGCTGTTCCCCGAGGTCACCGGGTACGGTGGCTCACCATGAGCGAGAAGATCCGGGTGGCCGTCGTGTTCGGTGGGCGTAGCAGCGAGCACACCATCTCGTGCCTTTCCGCCGGCAGTGTCCTGGCCCACCTCGATCCCGAGCGGTTCGAGGCCGTGCCCGTCGGGATCACGCGCGAAGGCCGGTGGGTGCTCGGCACCGGTGACTCCGCCCAGCTCGCCATCCGCGGCCGGGAGCTGCCCTCCGTCGACGGCGGGCAGGGGCTCGTCCTCGCCGGGGATCCGTCCAGCCAAGGGCTCGTCGCCGTGGAACCCGGGCGGGAAAGCGCCCTGCTCTCGCAGGTCGACGTCGTCTTCCCCGTCCTGCACGGGGCCTTCGGCGAAGACGGCACCATCCAGGGCCTGCTCGAACTCGCCGGCATCCCCTACGTCGGGCCCGGCGTGCTCGCCAGTGCCGCCGCCATGGACAAGGAAACCGCCAAGAAACTCCTGGCCGCCGAAGGGCTTCCGGTCGGCACCTACTCCGCGCTCAAGCGGGACCAGTCCACTTTGGACGAGCAGACCAAGGAAACCCTCGGTCTCCCCGTCTTCGTCAAGCCGTCGCGGGCGGGCAGCTCCGTCGGGATCTCGCGCGTCGCGGACTGGGCCGGGCTAGACGCCGCCGTCGAACTCGCCCGCGCGACCGATCCCAAGGTCCTCGTGGAGGCCGCCGTCGTCGGGCGGGAGGTCGAATGCGGTGTCCTCGAATTCCCCGACGGCCGCGTCGAAGCCTCGCTGCCCGCCGAGATCCGCGTGCTCTCCGAAGACGAAAACGCCTGGTACGACTTCGAAACCAAGTACCTCGGCGACGACGCCGAACTCGACATCCCCGCCAAGCTCGACGACGCCCTCACCGAGAAGCTCCGCGCGATGGCCGTCGAAGCCTTCCGGGCCCTCGATTGCCAGGGCCTCGCCCGCGTCGACTTCTTCGTCACCGAAGACCACGAGCTGATCATCAACGAGGTCAACACCATGCCGGGCTTCACGACGAAGTCCGCCTACCCGAAGATGTGGGAGGTCACCGGCATGGACTACGCCACGCTGCTGACCACCCTCGTCGAGACGGCCATCGCCCGCGGAACGGGACTGCGCTAGGAGAACCGCAGCGGCCGCGGAGGCAGCTTCGCGGCCACCGCGTCCGAAATGGCCTGCAGCGGCCCCGTCCCGGCGCTGTCCGGCACCGTCAGCGCCGCGTAGACCTCGCGGTCCACCACGTACCACGTCGACGCGCCCTCGCCCGGCACCTGCAGCCACTGCACCTTGTTCACCAGCCGCAGCTGCGCCGTCGGCGTCAGCTCCGGGGGCCGGTCGAGGCCGCACCGCAGCACCACGGGATCCGGGGAACCCCAGGCCACCGTGGCGGGCGGCGCCGGGGACGCCAGCGCACGCACCTTCAGCACCGTCCCGTTCGACGTCAGCTCGGTGGGCACCGCGCCCAGCAGCGTCGTGCAGCCCGGCGAACCCGCGGCAGGCGCCGGCACGGCGACCAACGGGAGCGGGCCTTCGGAATCCGCGGGGGACGGGCGGGTCAGCGCGAACACGGCGACGGCGACCGCCAGGGCCACGGCGAGCGCGGCCGCGGTGACGAGCACCACCCGGGGCGGCGCGCCGGTGTCGGAGTCAGGCACCCGACCATGACACCACTGGTCAGAGGTGGACCACCGGGCAGGTCAGCGTCCGGGTGATCCCTTCCACGTTCTGCACCTTCGCGACCACGAGCTGGCCCAGCTGGTCCACGTTGTCGGCGGCCGCGCGGACGATCACGTCGTACGGTCCGGTGACATCCTCCGAGCTGGTCACACCCGGGATGCTGGAGATCTCGGCAGCCACCGCGGCCGCCTTGCCGACCTCGGTCTGGATGAGGATGTATGCGTGGACCACGGCGCGCCCTTTCGTCGGGATCGAAAGCTCAAGGTAGGAACGTCTTCAGCAACGTATCGCCAGCTCACGGAAAAACATAGGGCATCCGACTATCGGTGATCGATCTTTGTCCCGGTAGAGAAAGCAGAGGTGACCGGTGTCACCGAACGACGGAACGGTCGCCGAGACCGGCGAGTTCGCGCTCATCCGAGCCGTCACCGAAGGACGGCGCCAGCCCCCGGGCACCCTGCTCGGCCCGGGGGACGACGCCGCCGTCGTCGCGGCCCCGGACGGCCGCGTGGTCGCCAGCACCGACGTGCTCGTCCAGGGCGTCCACTTCCGCCTGGACTGGTCCACGCCCGAGCACGTCGGGCGCAAGGCCGTCGCGGTCAACCTCGCCGACATCGCCGCCATGGGCGCCACCCCGACCACCGTCCTGGTCGGACTCGCCTGCCCGCCCGAGACACCCAGCGACGTCGTGAAGGGGCTCAGCGACGGCATGTGGGCCGAAGCCGACCGCGCCGGGATCGGCGTCTCCGGCGGCGACATGGTCCGCGCCGACCAGCTCGTGATCAGCGTCACGGCGCTGGGCGACCTCGGCGACCGCGAGCCGGTGACGCGCTCGGGCGCCCGGCCCGGCGACGTCGTCGCGGTCAACGGGCGGCTCGGCTGGGCGGCGGCCGGCCTGGCCGTGCTCGGCCGCGGCTTCCGGTCCCCGGTCGGCGTGGTCAACGCCCAGCGCTGCCCGGAACCGCCCTACGAAGCCGGGCCGCGGGCCGCGCTCGCCGGGGCCACGGCGATGATCGACGTCTCCGACGGCCTGCTCGCCGACCTGGGCCACCTCGGCGAGGCCTCCGGCGTCGGCATCGACGTCCGCACCGCCGACCTCGACGTCCCCGCCCGGCTCACCGAGGTCGGCGCCGCCCTCGGCGCGGACCCCCTGGACTGGGTGCTCACCGGCGGCGAGGACCACGCGCTGGCGGCCACCTTCCCGCCCTTCACCGAGCTCCCGGACGGCTGGCGCACGATCGGCGTCGTCACCATGGCCGGCTCCGGGATCACCGTCGACGGGAAACCGTTTTCGCGAGAAGGCGGATGGACGCACTGGCGCTGATCTAGGCTCCGGAAGCGTGAGAATCGTTCCAGTCCCCTACGACCACCCCGACGCGGCCAAGCTCATGGCCGCGGTGCAGCAGGTCTACGTCGAGCGCTACGGCAGCCAGGACGCCACCCCGATGAGCCCCGCGGACTTCGACCCGCCGGAAGGCGTGTTCCTCGTCGGCTACCAGGGCGAAGAAGCGGTCGCCTGCGGGGCGTGGCGCGCCCACGACGGCCCCGCGCCGGACTTCCGGGACGGCGACGCCGAGTTCAAGCGCATGTACGTCGCCGATTCCGCCCGCGGCCGCGGGTTCGCGCGGATGATCCTGTCCGAGCTGGAGCGCACGGCGGCGCTGTGCGGCCGCAAGCGCGCGGTCCTGGAAACCGGCACCAAGCAGCCGGAGGCCATCGCGCTCTACACGTCGTCGGGCTACGCCGAGATCCCGAAGTTCGGCGTCTACAAGGACGAGCCGGAAAGCCGCTGCTTCGGCAAGGACCTCACCTCGGCGTGAGCTTCAGCAGGGCCGCCGCGTGGGGCCGCAGGGTCGCCGACACGGCGGTCCCGACCTCCCGGTGGGCCCACAGGTCCCGGACGGTCCACGACCCCGGGATCGACGCGGAGACGGTCGCGGTGGTGCTGCCGGTGTTGAGCAGCACCACCGCGAAACCGCCGTCGCTCAACGGTTTCCCCCACACCTGCCGGCCGGGACCCGCGGCGAGCCGCCGTCCCTGGCTGCCCGCGAAGTCCTGGTCGACGGCGATCGCTTCGGCGTTGCCCAGCGTCGCGAGGTCGGTGTCGCTCAGCTTCGCCGGGTCGGTGCCGGCGAACAGCGGCGCGTTCAAGACGGCCCAGACGCTGAAGTGCGCGCGGGATTCGTCGGCGGTCAGCGTGCCGTTGCCGACCTGGAGCATGTCCGGGTCGTTCCAGCCGCCGGGGGAGCCGCTGTGCGCGGCGACCCCGGCCTGCTGGTCGATCGTCGCGAGCACCGAATCCCAGGTCGGGACCAGGTCGTAGGTGGTGCGCCAGAGGTTCGCCACCGGCCGCGCCCAGGTCCACGGGCTGGAGACGCCGTACTCGGAGATCGCGTAGACGATCGGGCGCGGCAGCGCGGCCAGCTCGTCGCGCATCTTCTCGAACGCGGTCTTGCGGTCGAGGCCGTCGACGGTGTCGGCGTTGCACCAGTCGTACTTGAGGTAGTCGACGCCCCAGCGGTCGAACGTCTCGGCGTCCTGGCGTTCGTGGCCGAGCGAGCCGATGCCGGACGCCGGGTAGGCGTCGTTGGCCATCGCGCAGGTCCGGCTGCCGGGCACGGCGTAGATGCCGAACAGCAGGCCGCGCGAGTGCACGTAGTCGGCGAGCTCGGCGATGCCGTGCGGGAACCGCGCCGGATCCGGCTGCAGCGAGCCGTCGGCGGCCCGGGCCGGGGCCTGCCAGCAGTCGTCGACGACGACGTACTCGTAACCCGCGTCCCGCAGGCCGGTGTCCGCCAGCGCGTCGGCGGCCCGCTTGACGACGTCCTCGGTGAGGTCGTAGCAGCGGACCTGGTTCCAGCTGTTCCAGCCCATCGGCGGGGTGCCGGCCAGGCCGTTCGCGAGGGCCGGGGTGGCGACGGGCAGGCTGAGCAGCCACGTCAGCACGACGAGGAGGAGCACGAGCGGGCTGGTTTTCGGCTTGGCGGCGATGGCGTGATCCAATCGCAGAACACGTGAAACCGCAGTCACCCGGAGGCGGCATGCCGATCTACGCACTCGGATCCCTCGAGCCGACGATCCACCCCGACGCCTACGTCCACCCGGACGCCACGGTCATCGGCGACGTCCGGATCGGCGCTCTTGCGTCGGTGTGGCCGCAGACCGTCCTGCGCGGCGACCACGGCTACATCGAGATCGGCGAGCGCTCGAACGTCCAGGACGGCTGCGTCGTGCACTGCACCGAGCGGCACCCGACGATCCTCGGGCCGTCGTCGGCGGTCGGCCACGCGGTGCACATCGAGGGCGCGACGATCGGCACCGGCTGCCTCATCGCGTCCGGTTCGGTGGTGCTGAACGGCTCGGTCGTCGAGGACGGCGGCATGGTCGGCGCGGGCGCGGTGCTGTCCTACGGCTCGCACGTCAAGACCGGCGAGATCGCCCTCGGCGTCCCGGGCAAGACGCGGGAGAACAAGTCGTTCAGCGCGGAGAACATCGCCCTCGTCGTCGAGTCCTACGTCGAGCGCGGCCGCCGGTTCAAGGCGGAACTGAGGCGGCTCGACCCGCTCGGGTGACGCCGGCCACGCCCGGTAGGCTTGCGCGCCGTGACCGCACGACCGCTGCAGGACATCGTCGAGGCAGGCTGGGCGAAGGCCCTCGAACCGGTGGCGCCGCAGGTCGCCGCGATGGGGGAGTTCCTCCGCGCGGAGATCGCCGCGGGCCGCACCTACCTGCCGGCGGGTGAACACGTGCTGCGGGCGTTCAAGCAGCCGTTCCACGACGTCCGCGTGCTGATCGTCGGGCAGGACCCGTACCCGACGCCGGGCCACGCGGTCGGCCTGAGCTTCTCGGTCGCGCCGGACGTCCGGCCGATCCCGAAGAGCTTGATCAACATCTACAAGGAGTACACCGAGGACCTCGGCCACCCGCTGCCGGCCAACGGCGACCTGACGCCGTGGGCCGACCAGGGCGTCCTGCTGCTCAACCGGTCCCTGACCGTGGAGCCGGGGAAGTCGAACTCGCACCAGGGCAAGGGCTGGGAAGCGGTCACCGAGCAGGCGATCAAGGCCCTCGCGGCCCGGTCCGAGCCGATGGTGGCGATCCTCTGGGGCCGCAACGCGCGGAACCTGCGCCCGATGCTGGGCGACGTCCCGTGCATCGAGTCCGCGCACCCGAGCCCGCTCTCGGCGCACAACGGCTTCTTCGGGTCCCGGCCGTTCAGCCGGGCCAACCAGCTGCTGGAGCAGCAGGGTGCGGCGCCGGTCGACTGGAAACTCCCGTAGGTTCGGTGTCCGGATCGGGGTCGCGGCTCCGACCGAGGGGAAACGCACCCTTCCCGGAGGAAACCATGAACGTCACCTCGGCCGACGGCACGTCCATCTTCTTCGAGCAGCGCGGCGACGGCCCGCCGGTCATCCTGGTCGGCGGCGCCTTCAACGACCGGACGACCACCGTGGGCCTGGCCGAGGTCCTGGCCGGCGACTTCACGGTGGTCAACTACGACCGCCGGGGCCGCGGTGACTCCGGCGACGCCCCTTCGTATGCCGTCGAGCGCGAGATCGAGGACTTGGCGGCGCTGGTCGCCCACGTGGGCGGGACGGCGTCGGTGTTCGGCCACTCCTCGGGCGCGATCCTGGCCCTGGAGGCGGCCGCGGCGGGCATCGGCATCGATCGCCTGGTGGCGTACGAGCCGCCGTACGCGACGGACGAGCACCCGCGGGCCGACGTCGTGGCGGAGGTCCGGGCGCAGCTCGCGGCGGGCGACCGGGACGCCGCGGCGGCGACGTTCCTGCAGGTCGCGGGCACTCCGGCGGAGATGATCGAGGGGATGAAGCAGGCGCCGGTGTGGGGCTGGTTCACCGCGCTGGCGCACACGCTGCCGTACGACCTGACGATCTGCGGCCCGGACGCCCGGCCGCGGGCCTCCCTGGCCCGGATCGCGATCCCGACGTTGGTGATCGGCGGCGGCGCGAGCGACGACGCGCTCCAGTCAGGAGCCCGAGCGGCGGCCGAGGCGGTGCCGGGCGCGCGTCACGAGACCCTCGAAGGCCAGGACCACGGCGTGCTGCAGTTCCCGGAGACCCTCCGCCCGCTCCTGCTCGACTTCCTGAAGTAGGTCACCCCTCAAGCGCCCCAATGTGGCGTTCGGTGCGTCAGACGCACCG
>NZ_JBSGBK010000088.1:0-33874 GCF_053601215.1 Amycolatopsis sp. NPDC004772 | reverse complement strand
GGTTGTATTTCACTTTGTGTGTGTTCGGGGGGTTTAGAACCCGCCTTACCACTCACGACCGGCGGAGCGAGGGCGCCTGGCTACGGGGCGATGATGAGCGGGACCTCCGGCGAGGGGCCGTCGGACAACGGAATCTGGTACCGCTGCGTCACGTACGAGGCGATGGTGTGGAACAGCGGCGCGGCGGAGTGCCCGACCGGCAGCGTCGTGTCCGGCGCGTCCAGCCGGATCCCGACGACGAAGCGCGGGTGGTCGGCGGGCAGGATGCCGGCGAAGGTGATGTTGTACAGGTGGTCGCTGTAGGCCTTCGTCCGCGGGTCGACCTGCTGGCCGGTGCCGGTTTTCCCGGAGATCTGATAGCCCTCGACCGCCGCCGTCGGCGCGGTGCCCTTCTGCAGGCCCTTGCCGTTCTGGGCGACCGCGCGCATCATGTCGCGCACCGTCTTGGCGGTCTGGGGATCGACCACCCGGACCGACTTCGGGGCCGGCTCGGGCACGGTCGTGCCGTCCGGGTTCACCTTGGCCTTGACGATCCGGGGTTCGACGCGCAGGCCGTCGTTGGCGATCGCCTGGTACATCCCGGCCATCTGCAGGATCGTCATGGACAGGCCCTGCCCGATCGGCAGGTTGCCGAAGGTGGTCGCCGACCACTGGCTGCGCGCGGGCACCACGCCCGCGCTCTCGCCGGGGAGGCCGACGCCGGTGCGCTGGCCGAGGCCGAACGACTTGAGCAGGTTCGCGTAGCGCTCCTCGCCGATCTTCTGCGCCAGCAGCAGGGTGCCGATGTTGGACGACTTGGCGAAGATGCCGGTGGTGGTGAACGTCTGGGTGCCGTGCGTCCAGGCGTCGTGCACCGTCTTGTCGGCCACCTGCAGCGCGCCGGGCACCTCGACCGTCGACTCCGGCGTCGCGATGCCGTACTCGATCGCCCCGGTCGCGGTGACGAGCTTGTTGACCGACCCGGGCTCGAACGGCGTGGTGACCGCCGGGTTGGCCAGGTCGTCGGCGTTCCACGTGCTCGGGTCGTTGGGGTCGAACGTCTTGTCGTTGGCCAGCGCGTAGACCTCGCCGGTCTTGGCGTCCATGACGACCGCCTGGCCGCCCTTGGCGTGCGACTGCTGGACGTAGTCGCTCAGCTGCCGCTGCACCTCGTACTGCAGGTCGGAGTCGATGGTCAGCTCGAGGTCCGAGCCGGGGACGGCGGCCTGCAGGTCGTGCTCGGTGCCCGGGATGACGACGTTGTCGCTGCCGTTCTTGGTGTTGACCATCATCCGGCCCGGCGTACCCGCCAGGTCGTTGTCGCGCAGCAGCTCCAGCCCGACGAGGCCGTGGAGGTTGTGCTTGGACACGTCCTTGTCTTCGGAGCGCCAGTTCGCGGCGCCGACGATGTTGGCCGCCAGGCTGCCGCCCGGGTACTCCCGCAGCGCGCGCTTCTCGACGCCGATCCACGCGAAGTGCTTGACGATGTCGGCGGCGACGGACGGCTCGACGTTGTTCACCAGGTAGGTGAAGGACGCCTGCTTGTGGAACAGGTCCAGCAGCTGCTGCTCGGTCAGCTGGTTCGGCACCTTCGCCGCGATGTACTTCGCGGCGGCGGCGGTTTCGGCGTCGAACGTCTTCTGCGTGCCGGGGTTCTTCGCGGCGAAGTCGTCCATGTTCTTGTGCAGCGCCTTGAGGTTCACCGACAGCGTGCGCACCTCGACGCTGAACGCCAGCTTGGCGCCGTTGCGGTCCACAATGGACCCGCGCTGGGCCGGGATGTCGATGGTCTGGGTGCGCTGCCGCTCGGCCGCGGCCGACAGCGCGGCGGCGTCGAACCACTGCACCTGCACCAGTTTCACGCCCGCGACGAGCAGCACGGCGACCAGCAGCAGGCGCACGGCGGAGAACCGGCTGCGGTGCCCACCGTTGCCGCGGCGCGCGGCCGCGCTGCGGGTCCCGGCGGCGTACGTCCGCCGGGCGCTGCCCGCGGCGCGGGCGCGGACCTGGCTGCGGCCCGAAGCCATCACTGGCCGCCTCCCGGCTGGGCCGGCGGCTGCTCCTCGGCGGGCACGGCGGGCTGGTCGCCCTCGATCGGCGCGCCCTGCTGCGACTGCGTGCCCGCGGCGGGCGCGGCGGGCGGCGCGGCCGGCACCACGGGGGCGTCCGCCTTGGCCTTCTTGGGCTCGCCGACGAGCGAGGTCTTCCCGTCCGGGCCGACGACGATCCGCGCCGGGTCACCGCCGGGCACCATGCCCAGCTGCTGGGCCGCGGGCGCCAGGGACGCGGGCGACTCGGCCTTGGCGACGTCGCGCTGCAGCTGTTCCTTCTGCTCGGCCAGGTTCGCGTTGGTGGTGCGCAGCTGCTCGAGCCGGTAGGAGTCGGCGATCGCCTGCGTGGTCAGCCACAGCGTGGTCGCCACGCCGGCGGCCAGCAGCGCCATCATGATCAGCACGAACGACGCCCGCGACTTCGGCAGCAGCAGCTTCAGCCGGAGCTTCGGCTTCTCCGGCGTTTCGGCGGGCCGGGCCTTCGGCTCCGGGCGCGGCTCACGTTCCTTGAGCAGGTCGGCGCGCTGGGCGCGGCGGGCGTAGGCGCGCTCGGCCGCGGACGTGCGGCCCCGCGACGCGCGCCGGGGCGCGGTCTGCGTCGTCTGCCGGTCCGGCTCGACGGCGTCCGTCGAGGTGCGGCCCCCCGTCGCCGGTGCGGCCCGGCGGCGGGAGGACTTCGCGGGAGCGGTCATCGCGGCTCTCCGATCCTCTCTGCGACCCGCAGCCGCACCGAAGCGGCGCGCGGGTTCCGTTCGATCTCCTCTTCGCCGGCCTTCTCGGCGCCGCGCGTGAGGAGCTTCAGCTCCGGCCCGTGCCCCGGCAGCTCCACCGGGAGCCCCTCCGGGGTGCGGGACTTCGCGAGCTCGGCCAGCGCCTGCTTGACCAGCCTGTCCTCCAGGGACTGGTACGACTCGACGACGATCCGGCCGCCGACCTTCAGGGCGCCGAGCGCCGCCGGCATGGCGCGGCGCAGCACCTCCAGTTCGCCGTTGACCTCGATCCGCAGCGCCTGGAACGTCCGCTTGGCCGGGTGCCCGCCGGTGCGGCGGGTGGCGGCCGGGACGGCGTCGTAGAGCAGCTCGACCAGGCGTCCGCTGTTCGTGAACGGCTCCTTCGCCCGCTCGGCCACGACCGCCTTGACGATCCGCTGCGCGAAGCGTTCTTCGCCGTAGTCCCGCAGGATCCGGACGAGCTCGCCGGGCGCGTAGGTGTTGAGGACGTCGGCGGCGGTGAACCCGGTGGTCGGGTCCATCCGCATGTCCAGCGGCGAGTCCTTGGCGTAGGCGAACCCGCGCTCGGCGCGGTCCAGCTGCATGGACGAGACGCCGAGGTCGAACAGGATGCCGTCGGCCTTCGCGATGCCCAGGCCGGCGAGGGCCTCGGGGAGCCCGTCGTAGACGGTGTGCACGAAGTCGACGCGGTCGCCGTGGCGGGCCAGGCGTTCGGCGGACTTCTCGAGCGCGGCGGGGTCGCGGTCCAGGGCGACCAGGCGCAGCCGCGGGAAGGCCTCCAGGAGGGCGTCGGAATGCCCGCCGAGGCCGACCGTCGCGTCCACGAGGACGCCGTCGCGGCCGGTGAACACGGGAGTGAACAGCTCGACGATCCGGTCGAGCAGCACCGGGACGTGCTCGGTCATCGTTCCCTCCCCCTCTCTTGCCCAGTCGGCCCGGGGGAAATATGGCGGATGCCGTCAGGTCCCTGTCCGCCCGCTGCGGACCTGGTACCGGGGAAGGTGCACCAGGGCTGTTGAGCGGACAGAGGCCTCACGGCATCCGGGTGGGCTTCCCCTCCTCGCACGGAGGCGGCGAACCTCTTCGTCCCCCGACGACGAAGGTGCACCGCGACCGCACGCCTAGAAGACGCCCGGCAGTACTTCCTCTCGAGCCTTCGCGTAGCTGTCTTCGTGCTCCTCCAGGTAGCCCTGCCACGCTTGGGCGTCCCAGATCTCCAGCCTGGTGATCGCCCCGATCACCACGCACTCCTTGCTGAGCCCCGCGTAGCGGCGGAGCTCGGGCGCGATGGTGATGCGCCCCTGGCCGTCCGGACGTTGCTCGTCCGTGCCCGCGAACAGGTAGCGCTGGTAGGCCCGAACCGCCTCGTTCGTGAACGGGGCCTCGGCGACCTTGCGCGCCATCTGCTCGAACTCGGCGCGGGGGAAGACGAAGAGGCAGTGGTCCTGCCCCTTGGTAAGCATCAGCCCACCCGCCAAGGCGTCACGGAATTTCGCGGGCAGCGCGAGCCGCCCTTTGTCGTCCAGCTTCGGGGTGTGGGTGCCGAGGAACACGGCCTCCACCTCCCTACCGTCCACGGTGGCGAACCACCCCGGACGGCCACGGGGCTTCCCTTCCGCCCCACTGGCCACCACCGTACCCCACTTTTCACCACAGTCAACGCGACAAACGGGCAGACCACTCCGTCGTGTGTTCCGTTTGCGCAGGTCAGCCGGGTGGGGCCCGGTGGGGCCTGTGGTGGGGGACGGTGGCCAAGATCCCCCTCACCGGGGGCCGGAGCAACCTCAGCTGTTCCTGAAACGTCCGCATAACGGCCGCGAAAGAACCCCACCCCCCACCAGTGGGCCAAAGTGGGGAACCCCGGTGGGTCCCGGTGGGGAACCCCGCCGTGACGAAACCCGGATCCCGCGTGACGGAACCCGGAACTCGCGTGACGGAACCCGGAACTCGCGTGATCGAGGCCGGAACTCGCGAGTCACGGCCTCGATCACGCCGGTTACGTCCCTGATCACGCGAGTCCCGGCCTCGATCACGCCGGTTGCGGCCCGGATCACACCTCCGGACTCAGTCCTCCGGGGTGAGAAGGGCGGTGACGCGGGCCGCGAGGCGGGTGCTGTCGACCGGGCTGACCGTCACCCACTCCGCCCCACCCCGGCCCGCGGTCTTCGTCGCGCAGTACGCACCCACGTCGGTGTCGAACCACGTCAAGCCGCCCACCCGCTCCACCCGGCCCGACGCCGACCGGCGGCTGACGCTGAACTGCCCCGCCGCGTACACCGGCCGCGCCTGGATCGCGCGGACCTCCTCGAGCTGCGCCGCGGCCGTCCCCGAGGCGACGTCCGAACCGAGCACCGAAGCGGGCAGGCTGATCCCGTACCCGGGCCCGGCCGCCAGCTCCGGCAGGACGTCGACGATCGCCGTCGCCAGTTCGCCCTCGTGGATCGAGTCCAGGCCGATCGTCTGCTCCGGCTGGGCCGCGAGGACGCCGCGCCGGCCCCGGGCCGCCGTCACCGCGCGGAACGGCGTCGCCGCCGTCATGTCCGCCAGTGCCTCGCACGCGACGAACACGTCCGCGCCGGCCAGCAGCTCCAGGCGCGCGGCCAGCGCCGGCTCCAGCCGGGACCCGTCGTAGAGGCCCCGCGAAGCCAGGTTCTCGTAGACGGCCTTCCGCACCTCGGCCCGCTCGGCGTCGGTGACGCCCACGCTGCGGACGCTCAGCGGTTCCGGCGGCCGGTCGTGGCCGAGGTCGGTCCAGAGGATGTCGAACGCCGACGCCGAAACCCGGATCAAGCCCGCCCCAGCGCCGGCGGGACGGGGAACGTCTCGGCCGGCACGTGCCCGCGCAACGCCGTGTCCCGCGTCCGGAGGACGTCGATCGCCTTCTGCCGCGCGGCCTCCGCTTCGGCGCGACGGGCCGCCATCTCCCCCGCCAGCCCGGCCAGGACCAGCACGTTCCCGCTGGACGCCGCGTCGCGGATCATCGACGCCGGGTCGTAGGTCACCGGCGGCGGCATGTCGGCCCGGGCCCGCGCGGCCACCTCGGCCTGCGCCCCGACTGCCTGGCCGACCGACGCCGAGACGGCGGCGGAGTGCGCGAGCCACCGCGCAGCCCGGCTCAGCGACGCCCGCGCCGCGTCCCCCGCCTGGCCACGCCAGTGCTCCTCCGAGGACGCGACCAGCGCGGCGACGTCGGCGGTGGACTCCTGCAGCCGTTTCGCCAGCCCGTCCCAGCGCGCGCCCGCCTCGCCCGCGGCGACCGGGTCGTTGCCGCGCTCGACCTCCGCGGCCATCGCCTCGTGGCTGTAGGCCTCGTACCGCGCGGTCGGCACGGGTGGTTCGGGCACGGCGCACCTCCTGGTCAGGGCAGCTTCGGTTCGACCAGCCCGGCCACCGTGCCCGCGCGGCGGCACGCGAGCGGGGTGTCCGAGAAGCCGGTGTTGCTGACGTCGATCTGCACGCTTGCGCCGTCGCCGACCCCGAGGAGCACGGCGCAGGTGCCGTCGGCGGCCTTCTTGTCGGCGACCTTCAGCGCCGGGTGGCTGCCGACCGTCGTCTTCGTGACGTTCTTCTTGGCGACGTCGAGCTCGGCCAGCCCGTCGGTGGCGCTGAGGGTCACCGTGACGCCGAAGGTGCCGGGCACGGTCCAGTCGCACGCCTTCGCCCCGGCGATGTCCTTGGGCTTGCCGAGGACGCTGATCCCGGCGGCCGACCGGTCCTGCGGGCCGAGCAGCGTGCAGGGGTCGAGCGCGGCGAGGCCGGTCCAGGCCACCGGTGGCGGTGCGGTCGTCGTGGACGCCGAGGACGTGACCGGGTGCCCCGCGGCGGCCGGGTGCTGCCCGCAGCCGCCGAGCGGGAAAAGAAGGAAAAGAAGAAGGACGGGCGCGAGCCACCGGACCGTCCGCCGCCGCTCACCCACCCGTGCAGTCCACGCCTTCGGCCGCCTGCTCGTCCGCGTGCCGGTACTTCGCCAGCGCCTCGCCGATGCGCCGCTTGAGCGTCTCCAGCTCCTTGCCGAACGCCGTCAGCTGCTGCACCGCCGAGCCCTGGCCGCCGATGCCGTACTCCGCCATGAACGCGCCGACCTCCCCGGCGTACCCGCCGCCCAGCGGCACGGTCCGGCCGAGCACCTTGGCTTCGCGCACCATCTCGCCGACGACGTCCTGCAGGCGGCCGAGCTTCGCGTAGGCGTCCGTGGCCAGCTCCGGCGCGACCGCGAAGCCGCGCACGTCGTAGGGCAGCACCTCGCTCATAAGCGGTTACGCCTCTCCGTAGCCGGGCGACCTCGAACCGCAGCATACGACAGAGCAGGGCGTCAGCGGGAGCACCCAGAATCGGGTGAATACCCACCCATTCGGGGTATCGTCGCTGCTTGCGCAGTGTCATCGCGGGGTTCCACCCCCCGGTTCGCCCGGGTTTGACACACTGGGTGGAAGGCTGGTCGCTGCGCGCGGACAGCAGCGAGGGGGCCGTTCGGCCCGGCCGGGCGCACAATGCGCGCGGCCATGCGCCACCAGGAGGTCGAGTGACGTCGAGAATCCAGTCTGCCGCGCCCGGATCGGGCGAGCAGGCATCCGGGCGGCCGCCTTATCCGGCGGAGCCCTCGGGCAACGGCCGGGTCCACGGCCACCCCGCCAGAGTGCCGCTGGACGAACTGCACGACACCGCGCGCCGGATCGCCGCCAACGTGGAACGCGTGCTGGTCGGCAAACCCGACGTCATCCGGATCGCCCTGGTCACCCTGCTCGCCGAAGGCCACCTCCTGGTCGAAGACGTGCCCGGCGTCGGGAAGACGTCGCTGGCCAAGGCCCTCGCCCGGTCGATCGACTGCACGGTCAGCCGCATCCAGTTCACCCCCGACCTGCTGCCGAGCGATGTCACCGGCGTCTCCATCTACAACCGCCAGAGCGGCGAGTTCGACTTCCGCCCCGGCCCGGTGTTCGCGAACATCGTGGTGGGCGACGAGATCAACCGCGCGTCGCCGAAGACGCAGTCGGCGCTGCTGGAGTGCATGGAAGAGCACCAGGTCACCGTCGACACCTCGACCTACCGCCTCGAGCAGCCGTTCATGGTCATCGCGACGCAGAACCCGATCGAGATGGAAGGCACCTACGCGCTGCCCGAAGCCCAGCGCGACCGGTTCACCGCGCGCGTCTCCATCGGCTACCCCGACCAGCAGGCCGAGCTGGCCATGGTCGACGAGCACGCCGGCCACAACCCCCTCGAGGACCTGCAGCCGGTGTCCGACGGCGAAACCGTGCACAGGCTGATCGAAACCGTCCGCGGCGTGCACATCGCGCCGGAGGTCCGCCGGTACGCCGTCGACGTCGTCGCGGCCACCCGGGGCGTCCCGGAGATCCGGCTCGGCGCGTCCCCGCGGGCGACGCTGCACCTCGTCCGCGCGGCGCGGGCGCAGGCCGCGCTGTCGGGCCGCGACTACGTCGTGCCGGACGACCTGCACACAGTGGCGGTCCCGGTCCTGGCGCACCGCCTGGTGCTGACCACCGAGGCCCACGCGGCCCGCCGGTCGGCGACCGACGTCGTGCGCGCGGTGCTGCACCGGGTGCCGGTGCCGCAGGGCACCCGGCCCTAGCTGGTGACATCTGGGGCTCCGCCACCCGAGCCCCCGAAGGATCGTTCCGGCGCCGAAGGGAAAGAGAAGAACGGCATGCTGCGTGCCCTGTCCGGCCTGACCACCCGCGGCCGCTGCCTCCTGGCCGCGGGGATCGCCGCCGCGGTGTGCTCGTTCGTGCTCAACGAACGCGACCTGCTGCGGGTCGCGGTGTTCGTGGTGGCGCTGCCGCTGCTGGTCGCCGCGTTCATCTCGGCGACCCGGCTGCGCATCGGCGCCACCCGCGCGCTGCGCCCGCAACGCGTCGCGGTCGGCGGCAACGGCGAGGTCCAGCTGGAGCTGTGGCGCAGCGGACGGCTGCCCGCCGGCGAGATCCTCCTCGAGGACGGCGTCCCGTACGCGCTGGGTTCGCGGCCGCGGTTCGTCGTCGAGCGGCTCCCGCACGACCGGCGCGTCGCCCTCCGCTACCCGCTGCAGCCGGTGCTGCGCGGGATCCAGCAGGTCGGGCCGCTCCGCGCGACGATCACCGACCCGTTCGGGCTGTGCGAGTTCGAGCGCGAGCTGATCGGGCACTCCCGGCTGGTCGTGGTGCCACGGGTGGTCCCGCTGTGGGGCCTGCCGAGCGGCGCGGGCATCGGCGTCGGCGACGACGGCACGGTCCGGCTGCACGCGGGCCAGGGCGAGGCCGACGTGATCGTCCGCCAGTACCGCCAGGGCGACGACCTGCGCAAGGTGCACTGGCGTTCGACGGCCCGCCGCGACGAGATCATGGTCCGCGTCGAAGAACGCCCGTGGCGCGGCGGCACGACGGTGCTGCTGGACCACCGCGCGGCCGCCCACCACGGCAGCGGCCCGGCGGCGAGCCTGGAGTGGGCGGTGTCGTTCGCGGCGTCGGCGGCGTTGCACCTGCGCCGCTCCGGCCACCGCGTCCGCCTGGTCAGCGAGCACGGCGTCACCCTCGCGGACACCCCGGGCGACGGCGGCGACCACTACGACCACGTCGTGCTCGACGCGCTGGCGGCCCTGCAGCCGGCGCACCAGCGCGACATCACGCTGGCCGGCGACCCGGCCGAGGGCCAGGAGCTGATCGCGGTGCTGGGCACGGTGAGCACGGAGGCGGTGCACGAACTGACCCAGTACCGCCCGCGCGGCATCCGGAGCCTGGCGGTCCTGCTGGACACGCCGACGTGGTCGGCGGGCGTGACAGCCCCGGAGCAGCGAGCGGCGGCGACGGAGGATTCGGCGGCGCTGCTGCGCGCGGCGGGCTGGGGCGTGATCGTCGCGGGACCCGGCTCGCCGATGCCCCAGGTGTGGGCCGAGTTGTGCCGCAGCGGCGCCCGCCGCGGGACGCTGATCGGGGGGCCGCGATGAGCACCGCCGCACCGCCGCGGAAGTTCGACCGGCCCGCACCCCGGCCGGAACGTCCGCTTTCCGCTTGGCGCGGCAGCGTTCTCGCGCCCGTGGCCGCCGGGGTGGCCACCCTCTGCGCGGCCACCTCGGTCACCAGCGTCGTCTCCGGGCTGGCCTGGTTCGGCTACCTCTTCGTCGCCGTCCTGCTCATCGGGGCCTCCGGGCTCGCCCTGCGCTCGCTGCAGGCGCCGACCGTCCTGGTCGGTTTCGGGCAGCTGCTCGTCCTGCTCTTCCTCATCACCGGCGCCTTCACCACGCACGGCATCCTGCAGGTCATCCCCGGCCCGGAGGCGTTTTCCGAGATCGGGACCACGCTGTCGGCCGCCGCGGAGCAGATCCGCGTCGGGCTGCCGCCGGTCGAGGGCAGCCAGCCGATCCTGTGCCTGATCACCATCCTGATCGGGCTGGTCGCGGTCCTCGTCGACACGCTGACCGTCGCCGCCGCGGCGCCCGCCGCCACCGGGCTCGTGCTGCTCTGCGTCTACGCCGTGCCGGCCGCGCTGAGCGAGGACATGCTGCCGTGGTGGACGTTCCTGCTCGGCGGCGCGGCGTTCGCCGGCCTGCTCGCCGTCGACGGCAACCACCGGCACCGGCGCTGGCGCACCCGCGAAGCCCCGGGCCGCAGCGGCAAGCCGGGCGTGCTGTCCGCGCCGGTCGCGGTGGTCGGCACGGCCATCGTGCTCGGCCTGCTGGGCGGCGGGATCACCTGGGTCGGCACCGTCGGGAGCATGCCGTTCGGCGGCAGCGGAAACGGCCCGGGCGCAGGCTCCGGCGGCTTCGGCATCCAGCCGTTCACCGAACTGCGCGGCATGCTCGACCAAGGCAGCAACCGCGAGCTGTTCAAGGTCCGCGGCCTCGGCACCGACCGCAGGCTGATGCGCGCGATGACGCTCGACACCTACTACCCCAACAAGGGCTGGGGCCTGCACGACGAAGGCCGTTCGCAGCAGGGCGTCCCGGTCGGGCCGCAGCTGCCGCCCGCCCCGGGCGACGACGGCACCGGCACCGCCCGCCGGATCGACGTCGAGCCGACCAGCTGGCGCGACAACTGGCTGCCGGTGTACGGCGCGCCGCGCGTGATCGACGGTGCCGGCACCGGTTACCTCTACGACCAGATCAGCGGCACGGTGTTCACCACCCGCAGCGAAGCGCCACCGTCGTACACCGAATACGCGTCGCTGAAGGAGCCGACGGCCGCCGAGCTGCGCGTGACGCCGCGCGCCGACGACCTGCCGCCGCGCTACACCCAGATCGACCAGGTCGACCAGCGCGTCCGGGCGAAGACCCAGCAGCTCATCGCCGGCGCGTCCAACGACTTCGACCGGGCGTCGGCGATCTGGCGCTACTTCACGGCGCAGCAAGGGTTCGTCTACGACACGAAGACCGCACCGGCGAACGACGCCGACGCACTCGCCGACTTCATCCTCAACGGCAAGCGCGGCTTCTGCGAGCAGTTCGCGTCGGCGATGGCCGTGATGCTGCGGGTGGCGGGCATCCCGTCGCGGGTGGCGATCGGGTTCACGCCGGGCGTGCAGGTCAACGACTACCTGTCGATCAGCACCCAGGACGCGCACGCGTGGGTGGAGGCGTACTTCGGCGACCGGGGCTGGGTGACGTTCGACCCGACGCCGCTGTCGGACGGCCGCGGCATCACCCCGTCGTACCTGCAGGCGGGCCCGCAGAACGGCAACCAGCCGGACGACACCCAGGTGGCCCCGAGCACGGTCCAGTCGAGCGCGGCGCCGACCGGCGTCCCGCGCGACAACGAGCCGAACCTCCCGGCGCAGTCGGCCCAGGAGGCGTCCGGCGGCGACGACTGGCTGTTCGACATCGCGCTGGCCCTGGCGGCGCTGGGCGCGGCCGCGCTGTTCGCCGCGGCCCTGCTGCGGCGGCTGCTTGACCGCGGACGGAAGCCCACGTCGCCGGCCGGGAGTGCGAGCCCGGCGGAAGGTGACCGCAGCGAAGGCTCGCTGCTGGTGCGGGCACCGGCCCCGGTGGCGGCGCCCTCGCGGCCGCAGGCGCTGCTCGGCTGGCTGCCGCTGCTGGCGGTGGGCCTGTGGATCATCGCGCTCGGCCTCCTCGCGGCGACGGTGGCCTGGTGGCTGGGGGTGCTGGTGGTGGTCCTGCTGCTCGCGGTGGCGGGTCCGGCCATGGTCCGCGAGGCCCTCCGCCGCCGGCGCTTGCAGCGCGTCCTCCAGCAACAGGCGGGCGCGGCGGACGCGGCGTGGGCGGAGTTGCGAGCGGAGTGCGCGGACCGGGGCCTGCCGATCCCGAGCAGCGACACGGTCCGCGTGGCGGGCCAGAAGCTGGCGGCCAAGCACCACTTGGACGACGACGGCCGCGAGAGCCTCCGCACGGTGATCGGCGTCCTCGAGAGGTCCTGGTACGGCGGCGACGACACACCCCAGCCGGAACTCCCCCCGGCGTTCGACGGCCTCCGGCGAAGCCTCCGCCGCAACGCGCCACTCTCGTGGAAGGGCAAGCTGTTCCCCCGATCAATCTTCCGCAACCACGACTAACCCGCTCCCCTCCCGCCCGCCAGCCGTGCCGGGGAAGGCATCTCGCGTGATCAGCCAGGCATCATCGGGATGCCCGCCTGATCACGCGTGTCGCCCCTCCAAACACGCGAGATGCGTCCCCAAACACGCGAGTTCCGCCTCTGATCACGCGAGTTCCGCCTCTGGTCACGCGAGTTCCGGGCTCGATCACGCGAAGCTCGGGTTTGATCGTGCGGCGAGCGGGGCGCGGGCGCACGCGGGAGTGGGCTCGTCGCGGGGATCGAATCAAGATCGCCGGGGCCGGCGCACGATCGAAGGCGGGGGCCGAGGGCCGGGGCACGACCGGAGGCGCGGGCAAAGGCGCGGGCGCGGGCGCGGGCGAAGGCGTGACTGACTCACCCGTGTGGGGGTCACCCACTGTCACCGCAGCTCACAACGACCCAAGGCCTGATTGAGCACACAAGAAGATCCGCATCCCGCCGAACGGAGGGACGCGGATCTCGTCGTCTTGCGGCGCTACTGTTCCTCGAAGCGCTGGCGGAAGCGCTCCTCCATCCTCTGGGTGAAGGAACTCCGGCGACCCGATGGCTTCCCACCGCGGGCACCCGATCCACCGCCCTTGCCGTCTCCGTCGGCGCCGTGCCGAATCGATGTGACGGCCATCATGACTCCGAAGAACATCACGAGGAACCCGAGCACGCTGATCAGCGGGATGTCGGCCACCCGGAACTGCGGCACCACCACGCCCAGCACCAGCAGGGCCACGCCCACTACGAACAGGGCGATGCCCTGAATACGCCGTCGGCGAGCGGGGCGACGCAACCGGGTGCCACGCACCGTGGATGCGAACTTGGGGTCCTCGGCATAGAGCTCGCGCTCGATCTGATCGAGCAGCCGCTGCTCATGCTCGGAGAGTGGCATCTTTCCTCCTCCGGCACAGCTGTCGCGGGCGCCGGGCCGCGCAACGTCCTGGACCCAACAGCCAACCCCAGGCGGGGTGGCACTGTCCAGGATACGAGGCCCGCGCCCGCACGACTACCCGATCCCGCATCCAGAAGGGATCGAATTGGGCTAAATCCCGCTCGACGGGCGTTGCGGACCGTCACCGTTGCCGATCGTGACCGTTTTGCCGCCCGACCGCCGTTGTGGGGGAACGTCACCGAGCCGAAGATCACCCTCCGTTCTCGCGCGGCCCCAGCAGCGACGCCGGCCGCACCGCCGCCGAACCGAACTTCGACCGCGCGACGTCCGCCGCCACCTCCGCGTCCCGCCAGCGCGGGGCCGGTGAGTCGAACACCAGCTGCTCCCCCGCCTCTCCCGTGTCCAGCCCCTCGACGCGGACGCCGATCAGCCGCACCGCGCCCGTCGGCGCGTGCTCGGTGAGCAGCGCCACGGCCACCGCGTGGATCTCGCGCGCCACGTCCGTCGCCGAGACCAGCGTGCGGGCGCGGGTGATCGTCCGGAAGTCCGCGAACCGCACCTTGATCGACACCGTCCGGCCCCGCACGCCCCGCTCCCGCAGCGTCGCCCCCACCCTCGAAGACAGCCGCAGCAGCTCGAGCTCGAGGGCAGCGCGCGAATGCAGGTCGACGTCGAACGTGTGCTCCGCGCCGATCGACTTCTCCGGCGAGTCGACCACCACCGACCGCTCGTCCACCCCGTGGGCCAGCCGGTACAGGTGCTCGCCGGCCGCCACCCCCAGCGACTTCTTCAGCCGCTCCGGCGGGAACGCGGCGACGTCGGCGATCGTGGCCAGCCCCAGGCGCCGCAGGTGCTCCTCGGTCCGCGCGCCGACGCCCCACAGCGCCGACACCGGCAGCGGGTGCAGGAACGCCAGGGTCTCCGCCGCCGGCACCACGACCATCCCGTCCGGCTTCGCCATCCCCGACGCCAGTTTCGCGACGAACTTGACCTTCGCCACCCCCACCGAGCAGGTGATCCCGTGCTCGGCCGCGACTCGCGAGCGGATCTCCGCGCCCAGCGACGCCGGTGTGGCGCCCAGCCGCCGCAGCGCCCCGCTGACGTCCAGGAACGCCTCGTCGAGACTCAGCGGCTCGACCAGCGGCGTCAGCTCGCGGAAGATGCCCATCACCCCGCGGGACACCGACGAGTACAGCCCCGACGTCGGCGGGATGTTGATCAGCTGCGGGCACAGCCGTTTCGCCGTCGAGAACGGCATGGCCGAACGCACGCCGAACTTCCGCGCCGGGTAGTTCGCCGCCGCCACGACCGCCCGCGGCCCGCCCCCGGACACCACGACCGGCTTGTCCGCCAGCTCGGGCCGGGTGCGCAGCTCGACCGACACGAAGAACGCGTCCATGTCGACGTGCAGCAGCCCGCACCCGGTGTCGTCCGGCACCGGTTCACCCGGCCGGACGCGGAATCGGCCCATCCCGCCCGGCAACTCGGCATTTCGTCCCACGTCGAGGACGCTACCGGCCACCACCGACAGTTTTGAACGAAGCGCAAAACCGCAGGTCAGACCGGGCGCGCCACCGCGTGCAGCCGGCCGGCGATGTCCCGCAGCACCGGCGTCGCGGACGCCGCGCGCTCGAACGCCGCCAGCTCGTCGTCCCGGACGTCGCCGCCGACCAGGTCGGCGATCACCCGATCACCCTGCAGCAACGTGACTTCCAGCCCCGCCGCCTCCAGGTCGGCCTGCAGCCCGGAAGCGGAAAAACGCCGCAACACCGTCTCGCCGGCGACGACCCCGTCGGCGCTCTCGAGCAGCTGCCGCGCTTCGCCCACCCGGCCCGCCAGCGCGCGGTGGAACGCCGCCGCGTGCCGGTTCGCGACCAGCACCGACACCGCGCCGCCCGGCGCGACCGCCGTGGCCAGCGCCGTCAGCACCGCGGCCGGGTCGTCGACGATCTCCAGCAGCCCGTGGGCCAGCACGAGGTCGGCCGAGCCGGCCTCGACGTGCCGCCCCAGCGCGTCGGAGTCGTCCGCGATCACCGTGATCAGCTCGGAGACGCCCTCCTCCTCGGCCCGCCGCTGCAGCGTGGCCAGGGCGTTCGGGCTCGGCTCGACGACCGTCACCCGGCAGCCCGCTGCCGCGAACGGCACCGCCCAGCCGCCGCTGCCGCCGCCGACGTCGACGACGCGGGGGTGCTCGGCGCCCCGGGCGCGTGCGGCCTCGATCTCGGCCTCGAGCACCCGGCGGACGGCACCCGAACCCCGGGCGGCCACGGTCTCCGTCTTCATGCCGCACAGGGTAGTGCCCGCCCCCGCCGGCCTCCCGAGCTCCTCCCTTCGAGTGAACGGCCCTTGCCCGGCGGCGCCTCGCGCGCGCACCCGTAGGCTGGTGAACGTGCACACGGTCGCCGTACTCAGCCTCAAGGGAGGCGTCGGCAAGACGACGGTCGCTCTCGGTATCGCGTCCGCCGCCTTGCGTAGGGGCACGCGGACGCTGGTGGTCGACCTCGACCCGCAGGGCAACGCCACCACCTCGCTCGACCCGCCCTACACCGACGCCACCCTCGCGGACGTGCTCGAGACCCCCACCCGGGAAACGCTGGAGCGCGCGATCGCCCCGAGCGTCTGGAGCGAGGACGTCGACGTCCTCGTCGGTGCCGAAGAGCTGGAGCTGCTCAACGACCCGGACGCCGACAGCGAGCGCCTGGCGAACTTCTCGCGCGCGCTGGACGAGCTGCACCGCACGCCGCTGCGGGAAACCCCGTACGAGCTGGTGATCCTCGACTGCCCGCCGTCGCTGGGCCGCCTGACGAAGTCGGCGCTGGTCGCCGCGGACAGCGCGCTGATCGTGACCGAGCCCACGATGTACGCCGTCGCCGGGGCGTCGCGCGCCCTGGAGGCGATCGAGAAGATCCGCAAGGAGCTCAACCCGGAGCTGCGCCCGATCGGCGTCCTGGTGAACAAGCTGCGCGTGCGCTCCTACGAACACCAGTTCCGGATCGCCGAGCTGCGCGAGAACTTCGGCTCGCTGGTGATGCCGACGGCGATCACCGACCGGCTCGCGGTGCAGCAGGCCCAGGGCGCGTGCAGCCCGATCCACGAATGGCACTCGCCGGGCGCGCAGGAGATCGCGCTGACGTTCAACATGGTGCTGGCGAAGATCCTGCGCTCGAACCGGGCGGGCCGGCACCGCATCGCCGGCGAGGAGGCCGAAGGCCCGGACTGGCCCGAAGGCCCGGCCCCGGAGACACCCGAGGCACCGGCCGAGGTGTCCGAATCCGCGGGGTGAGCCGTGCCCGAAGGTGACACCGTCTTCCTGGTCGCCCGGCGCTTCGCCAAGGCGATGACCGGGAAGACGTTGCTGCGCGGCGAGTTCCGGGTGCCACAACTGGCCACTGTGGACCTTTCCGGCCGCGAGGTGCTCGGCGTCGGCACGGTCGGCAAGCACCTGTTCACCCGCTTCTCCGGCGACCTGACCCTGCACTCGCACCTGATGATGGACGGGATGTGGGACGTCTACCCCGCCGGCGCGAAGTGGCGGCGACCCGGCCACCACGCGCGGGTGATCTTCACCGCCGCCGACGTCCAGGCGATCGGGTTCCGCGTGCACGACCTGAAACTCGTGGCCACGAGCAAGGAACACGACCTCGTCACCCACCTCGGCCCGGACCTGCTCGATCCGAAGTGGACGGACGACCACCTGAAGCAGGCGATCGCGAACCTGACCGCCGCGCCGGCGCGTGAACTCGGGCTCGCACTGCTGGACCAGCGCGTGATGGCGGGCGTCGGCAACCTCTACAAGTGCGAAATCGCCTTCCTGCTCGGGGTGACGCCGTGGACACCGGTGTCCGAAGTGGACGCCGAGCGCACGGTCGCGCTGGCCCGCAAGCTGCTGCTGGCCAACGCCCTCGCCGGGCGGTTCGACCAGAGCACCACCGGCCACCTCGACCGCAACCGCAAGAACTGGGTGTACGAGCGCACCCGCCAGGGCTGCTTCCGCTGCGGCGGCAAGCTCCTGGTCCGCACGCAGGGACACGACGTCCAGCGGCGGCCGACCTGGTTCTGCCCGAAGGACCAGGCAGGCCCGTACCCGCCGCAGTAGGCTGGTGCCCGTGACGACGTTCAAGCTCCCGCTCTACGGGGCCGACACCGAACGCGGCGACCTCGCTCCCTGAGCCGCGCTCTTCTTCCGTCACCTCGTACCCCCTCAAGGGAGCTTCGTCATGCCCGGAATCCTGACCGGGCAGGCGCTGCGCGCGTTCGCGCACGCCCTGCCCAAGGTCGAACTGCACGTCCACCTGGTCGGCTCGGCGAGCCTGCCGACCGTGCTGGAGCTGGCCCGGCGCCGCCCCGCCGCCGGCATCCCCACCGACGAGCGCGAGCTCGCGGAGTTCTTCACCTTCCGCGACTTCGCCCACTTCCTCACCGTCTACCTCGCGGTCACGTCGCTGGTGCGCGACCGCCACGACATCCACACGCTCGTGACCGGCCTGGCGGCGGATCTCGCCGCGCACAACTGCCGCTACGCCGAAGTCACCGTGACGCCGTACAACCACCTGCTCGACGGCATGTCCGGCGACGACCTGCTGACCGGGCTGGAAACCGGCCGGGCCCGCGCCGCCGAACTCGGCGTGGAACTGGCCTGGTGCTTCGACATTCCGGGCGAAAAGGGCAGCCGCGCCGGGCGGGAGACCCTCGTGTTCGCGCTCCGCGAACGCCCCGAAGGCCTGGTGTCGTTCGGGCTCGGCGGCCCCGAACTCGGCGTCGGGCGCGCGCAGTTCGAGCCGTACTTCACGCGGGCGCGGGAAGCCGGGCTGCACAGCGTCCCGCACGCCGGCGAGACGACCGGACCGGCCACCATCTGGTCCGCGCTGCACGACCTCGGCGCCGAGCGGATCGGCCACGGCACCAGCTGCGCGGCCGATCCGGCCCTCCTGGAATACCTTGCGGCGCACCGGATCCCGCTCGAAGTGTGCCCGACGTCGAACGTCCGGACCGGGCAGGTCCGGTCCGTGGCCGCGCACCCGGTCCGGCGCATGCTCGACCACGGCGTCGTCGTCACGCTCAACACCGACGACCCGCCGATGTTCGGCGCCACGCTCACCGGCGAGTACGTCGCCGTCGCCGAGGCGCTCGGCCTCACCGCGGCCGAACTGGCCCGGCTCGCGGAGAACGCCGTCGACGCCTCCTTCCTCGGCGAGCGGCGGAAAGCCCGTCTGCGGAGTGAGATCGGCGAAATGACGTTGCACGCCACCGCGGACTTCACCTAGCGTGGCAGTACACGAGAAAGGAGGTGGTCCTAAGTTGTATTCCAACAGGACTCGTGAGGTGACTGTCCGCTAGCGGATGGCACGTGGAGGACTTTGAGCAGCGATACAACCGAGCCACCTTCGGCTCATCGCCTGCTTCACGTGGTGCCTGATAGCGAATACCAGGCAGTCACCGTGCCCCCGGGGTTCCCGAGCACCAGTCCGGCTCGGGCTCAGGCGTTTGACGGCGCTTGAGAGCACCCCCGGGGGTCCCTTTACCCATCCGGCCAAAAGTAGGCCGCCCCCCTCCGCGCGGGACGTAACTGTTGCTGCGAAAGGTGGTCGGCCGTGGCTGTGGTCGGATGGGTAACGATCGATACAGTTTCGCTCATCTGTGCAGGTAGCGCCATCCGGCGTAGCAAGACGACCGTCCGGCGATCAGCGTTTCGCCGTTCCGTCCCCCGGACGGCTGACGGTCGCTAGCCTGGATGCATGCTCAGGCCCGACTACCCGATCACCACGGCCCGGCTAATCCTGCGCCCGTTCACGTCCGGGGACCTCGACGCGCTGAACTCCTTCCAGTCCCGCGCCGACGTCGCCCGCTACCTCTACTGGGGTCCGCGCAGCCGCGCCGAGTCGGCCGCCGCGCTCGCGAAGCGGGTGCACAGCTCGACATTGACGAAGGAAGGGCAGTTCCTCGCCGTGGCGGTCGAACTGGCCGCGACCGGGCAGCTCATCGGCGACCTGAACCTGGAGTGGCTGAGCAGCGAACACCGCCAGGGCGAGATCGGCTTCGTCTTCCACCCGGACCACCACGGCAAGGGCCTGGCCGCCGAGGCGACCACCGAGCTGCTGCGGCTGGGCTTCGAAGACCTGGGGCTGCACCGCATCATCGGCCGCTGCGACGGCCGGAACACCGCGTCCGCCGCGTTGATGGAACGGCTCGGCATGCGCCGCGAAGCGCACCTCAGGGAAAACGAGATCGTCAAGGGCGAGTGGACCGACGAACTGATCTACGCGATGCTCGAGGACGAGTGGAAGGACCGCGAGTAGTGGCGGCCTTCACTCCGGTGTGACGCTCGGGTCGCGCCCGGCGGGCGATTTGGCAGCATGGGGGCGTGTTCTTCGACAAGATCGTCCGCCCGGCGCTGTACCGGCTGTCCTCCGACGACCCCGAACTGGTGCACGAGCGCACGATCGCCGTCCTCGCCCGGCTCGGCAAGCTCGCTCCCCGCGTTCCCGGTGTTTTCCACGTCGACGACCCGGTGACCGTGCTGGGCCTGCGGTTCCCCAACCGCGTCGGCTTGGCCGCCGGGATGGACAAGAACGGCCGCGCGCTGCCGGCGTGGGCCGCGCTGGGCTTCGGGTTCGTCGAAGTCGGCACCGTGACGCGGCTCGCGCAGCCGGGCAACCCGAAGCCGCGGCTGTTCAGCCTGCCCGCCAGCGACGCGGTGATCAACCGCATGGGATTCAACAACGAGGGCGCCGAAGCGCTCGCGGCCAAGCTCGCGCGCGACGGGAAACCGGGTGTCCCGCTGGGGATCAGCATCGGCAAGTCGAAGGTGACGCCACTCGAGGACGCCGTCGAGGACTACCGGTTCTCGCTGCGCGCGCTGCACCCGTACGCGGACTACTTCGCGATCAACGTCAGCTCCCCCAACACGCCGGGGCTGCGGCAGCTGCAGGACCGCACGGCGCTCGCCGAGCTGCTCGGCGAGCTGCGTGCGACGTCGGCCGAGCTGGCCGGCGGCGGGTCGCCGGTGCCGGTGCTGGTGAAGGTCGCGCCCGACCTGACCGACGACGCGCTGGCCGAGCTGCTGGAAGTCGCGCTCGAGCACGGTGTCGCCGGGATCATCGCCACGAACACGACGCTGTCGCGCGAGGGCATCGCCCCCGCGGAAAGCGGCCTGGCCGGACAGGCGGGAGGACTGTCCGGCCGGCCGCTGACCACCCGCGCGGCCGAGGTCGTGCGGTTCGTGCACGACCGGACCGGCGGGAGCCTGCCGATCATCGGTGTCGGCGGGATCATGGGCCCGGACGACGCTGTCCGGCTCGTCGACGCCGGTGCGTCGCTCGTGCAGCTCTACACGGGCTTCGCGCTGCACGGTCCGGGTTTGGTGCGGCGCGTCACCCGGGGTCTCGCGGCCCGGCGGTAGACGCGAAGCGCACGTACCCGCGCCAGGACTCGTAGCGGTCCAGACCAGGTCCCTCGGCCGTCAGGCACCGGACGGCCAGGGGTGCGGTGCCGTCGTCGAGCACGACGCGGTCGAGCACAAACGGCTCCTTCAGGGTGGTGGCGAACCGCTCGAACGCGGCCGGGGACAGGCGCCAGCGCTCGCCGTCGAGGGTGGCGGTGCCCTCGATGACGCCCGGCTGCGGCGGTTCGGTGTCCAGCAGCACCATCCGGTAGGCGTCGGTGGTCCGGACCGGTCCGGTGAAGCGGGCGCCGAGGGCGGTGAGGTCGGCGTTGAGCGGCTGGCCGCGCAGGTGAGCGCCGAACACCACGACGTCCTCCCCCGGCTCCGGGTAGGGCGTCATCGGCTCGTCCGTGCAGACGGTCGCCAGGTCGAGGGCGATCTGGTCTTCGAACGCCCGCGCCAGGAAGGTGACGCCGAACGGACGGCGGTCGCCCGGCAGCACCGGGACGGACACGGCGGCCACGTCGAGGAGGTTCGCGAAGGCCGTGCAGGAGGTCAGGCGGTGGCCTACGCCGGCCGGGTCGGCCAGCGCCTCGGCGATCCCCGGGTGCTCCGGCACCGTCGGCAGGAGGAGGGCGTCGAAGCCGTCGAAACCCTGGTCGGGTACGGAGATCGGGGCGAGCACGGCGCCGGCGGCGGTCAGCCGGGCGACGACGGCCTCGAGGGCGAGGCTCGCGGCCTCGCCGAGGGGGAGGTCGTCGGGGTAGGCGATCCGCGGGTGCTCGCCGGCGCCGAGGCGGACGTCGGCGGGCCAGGGACGGTCGCCGCCGGTCATCAGGGTGAGCGCTCGGTGGGCCGCGACCAGGCCGGTCGCGTACACGGAGACGTTGTCGGCGGCGGGCAGGAGGCCTCGCGTCGGCTTCACCGCGGCGATGGCGTTCAGCGCGGCCGGAACGGCGCCGCCGGTGCTCAGGGCCAGGTCGACGACGCCGAGCGCGACGGCGACCGCGGCGCCGTTGCCGCCGGCCTTCGTGCGGTCCCAGGCGCCGGAGATCATGGCGGCGCCGGTCTTGCCGAGCACGACGGCGCCGGCGGCGGTGAGCCGGGTGACGACCGCGGCACTGGTTTCCGGGACGCCGTGGCCGGACGGCTGCCCGGCGACGTCGATCAGGTCTTGGACGGCGATGACGGTGCCGGCCAGCGGCAGGTCTTCACCGGCCTTGACGCGCTCGTCGACGGCTTTGGCGTCGACGAGGACGTCTTCGACGGCGCGGAGGGTGGTCCAGAGTTCGGGACGGCCGGCCTCGGTGAGGCGTTCGAAGGCCGCGATGACGCGCTGGGAGGCGGTGGGCGGGGTGATCGGCACGGGGTCCGGGTCCGGCGGGAGCGTGTTCACGGGGCGTCCTTTCCTCGGCGGTCGAGAAAGTCCACTGTGTACGGTCGGCGCCGTCGAACCTCAGTCCACGGCGGGCCTCCCGGCGAGTGACACCTCGGCATGCATGACAGAAACGTTAGGGCGCGGACGTTTCCGTAGCCATCAGTTTCCGATTACGCGCGGGTTTCGGCCCCGGAAGGTGAACAGGGGGCGACGCCGGGGTGAAACGCACGATCACGCACGCCGGGTGACAAACCCCCGCCTCCCCCATCCGGCGGCCCTCGAACGGCCGAGTTTCCGATCCCAATGGCCCAACGAAGCCCGAATCCGCGTGATCAGACCCGGAATCCGCGTGATCGAAGCCGGAACTCGCGTGACTGGGCCCGTGACTCGCGTGATTGAGGCCGTACCGGCTCTGATCACGCGAGTTCCGGCCCGGATCACGCGAGTTACGGGTCTGATCACGCGGGATCCGGGGTGGATCACGGGAGGATGGGTCAGGAGAGTTCGCGGAGGGCCATGGCTAGGCCGGCGAGGCGGTCGGTGGCGTCGGTGAGGGCTTGCTTGGACGTCACCAGGCCGTCGCCGGCGGCGGCGACCGTGTGGCCGGCCGCGGCGACCAGGCCGCGGTAGCCCTCGAGGCCGTCTTCGAGCTGCTCGCGGAGCTTGGCCACCGCCGCGTCCAGGGCCGCCTTCTCCCGGGCGGGTGCCGAGTCGCGGCCGCGCTCGATCGCCTGGATGCGGCCGGCCAGGCCGCGCAACGCGGCCGCCGCTTCGGTCGCCGTCTGGCGAGCGTCCGCGACCGAGACCTCCGAGACCAGCGGTGTCCCCAGCGACGAGGGCACCGAAAGCTGGCGCAGGAGCTCCGTCAGCGAGGCTTCGCACTCGGCGAGGCGTTCCATCGGCTCACGGGCCGCCGAGCGAGCGGGCGGCAACGGCGGCGGGCCGGCCGGGGCCGCCGGGATCGGGGTGCGCTTGAGTTCACGCAGCTTCAGGCCGGAGCGGACGCTGAACGTGCCGAAGATGACGGCTCCGGCGAACGCCGTGATCGCCTGCGGCATCATCGCGACGCCGGCCGGGCTGAGCCAGCCCACCGCCGCGGCCACCGTCACGACCGCGCACAGGATCGTCAGGATGATCCACAGCGTCATCGCCTTCGACGTCCGGCGCTTGCGGCGTTCGAGCTTCGCCGCCGGGTGGTTCCAGCGGTCCCACTTGGCGCGGGCCTCGGCGAACGCCGGGACCTGGCCGGCCATCGACGACAGCGACGCCGTCATGTCCGGGCGCCGCACCTGCGGGCGTTGCAACGGGTTGGGGCGCTGCGGTGCGGGCTTCCCGCCGGCCTGGTCGGCCGGCGGGAAGTACTTCTGCACCTTCTGGAGCTTCTCCTGGGCGCGCACCGCGTAGTCGGGCAGCTTCTCGATGTGCTTCTCCAGCTTCGCGCTCAGCTCGCTGAAGTCGCGCCGTCTGCCCTGCTGCCCCATGGTGCTCGCCCCCTCCGGAGTCGTCAGGCCGGGTTCTTGCCCTGCTCGGCCTGCACCCGCGCCTGGATTTCCCGCTGGATGTCGGCCGAGCTGCTGGCCGGCTGCTGGGCCGTCTTGCCGCCGTCGGTCACCTGCGCGACCGACTCGCCGCGCATCGACGACCGGATCTGCTCGAGCCGCGAGTGGCCGGCCAGCTGCGTGGTGGAGGCCTGGACCTCCATCATGCGCCCCTGGACCGAGTTCTGGGCGAGTTCCGCCTGGCCCAGCGCGGTGGTGTAGCGCTTCTCGATCTTGTCGCGGACCTCTTCCAGCGACGGCGTGTTGCCCGGCGCGGCCAGCTGGCTCATCTGGTTCAGCGAAGCGGAGACCTGCTCCTGCATCTTCGCCTGCTCCAGCTGCGAGAGCAGCTTGGTGCGCTCGGCGAGCTTCTGCTGCAGCATCTGCGAGTTCCGCTCGACGGCCTGCTTCGCCTGCGCCGCGGCCTGCAGCGACTGGTCGTGCAGCGTCTTCAGGTCCTCGATGTTCTGCTCGGCCGTGACGAGCTGCGTGGCGAAGCTCTCCGCGGCGTTCTCGAACTCGACGGCCTTCTGCTCGTCACCCTTCGAGCGGGCCTCGTCCGCGAGGACGAGCGCCTGCCGGGTCGAGGCCTGCAGCTTCTCGACGTCGCCGAGCTGCCGGTTGAGCTTCATCTCCAGCTGCCGCTGGTTGCCGATCACGGAGGCGGCCTGCTGCGTCAGCGCCTGGTGGTTGCGCTGCGCCTCCTCGATGGCCTGCTGGATCTGTACCTTCGGGTCGGCGTGCTCGTCGATCTTCGACGAGAACGCCGCCATCATGTACTTCCAGAACTTCACGAACGGGTTGGCCATCTCCTCCGCCTGCCTTCTTGCGTCCCACGGGCCTAGGTACTCGGGGTGTGGGGCGTCGCTCCCCTGCAAGTACAACGCTCCGACCCCGGCGTCGGGTTCCATCGTGTCAGGTCGGCCACGTCCGTTCCAGGCGACCCGGCCGAATTCAGGGATCACCCCGATCACTACCCGTAGACAACGCCGACGGCCCCGGGCGGGTTGCCCGGGGCCGTGCGGTCGTGTGCGCTGGGGCTACGCGGCGATCGTGGAGGCCAGCTTGGGCTGGCCGATCGTCGTCCGCAGCGTCGTGTTCATCCGCGGGGCCGGGGAAACCCGCAGGTCGGCGAGGTCGTTGCCGATCAGCTCGGACATCAGGCGGCCGCCTTCGATGCCGGCGGCCGAAGCCTCCGCGCCCCGCTTCTCCCGGGGCGCGCCCTCCACGATCCGCTCGTCGACCGGTGGGACCTCGACGTTGTCGAGGGCCGATACGTCCGCCGCCACGTTGTGCAGCAGCTCGCCGAGCGGAAGGTCCAGGGCCTGGCAGATGGATGCGAGCAGCTCGCTCGACGCCTCCTTCTGGCCCCGCTCGACCTCCGAGAGGTAGCCGAGGCTGACCCTGGCGGCGCGGGAGATGTCGCGCAGCGTACGACGCTGGTTGGTGCGGGCATGACGGAGCCGATCACCGATCGCCTCACGCAACAGCACGGTCATCACGCGCCTCCCTTCCGAACAAGTACCCCCTACGTTACCCAGAGCGGTGCCCCGGGCGCAGGAGTTGGTGTGCACGTACGCCAAGGGCGAACGCGTGTTTCACCTCAAATGTTCCCCGAGCAGGGCAAACGCCGCCAAGACCGACTCGGTCCTGATCAAATCGCGATCGCCGGACAAGGCCAGCGTACGGACTGTACGTGTTCCCGGTCCGGCCAGCCCGACGTGCACCGTGCCCGGCGCGACGCCGTCCTGCGCCGACGGCCCGGCCACGCCGGTGAGCCCGAGGCCCCAGGTGGCGCCGCACCGGTCGCGCGCGCCCTCGGCCAGCTGGGCGGCCACCTCGGGGTGGACGGCGCCGTGCTCGGCCAGCAGCTCCGAAGAGACGCCGGCCAGGGCCGCCTTCAGCTCGGTCGCGTAGACGACCAGTCCCCCGCGCAGCGCCGCGCTGGCCCCCGGCACCCGCGCGAGGGTCGCGCAGACCAGGCCGGCGGTGAGGGACTCGGCCGCGGCGACCGTCTCGCCCCGCGCGGTCAGGGCGCCGATCAGCGCGGCGGCCTGCTCGTCACCCCGCACCGGAGGTCGCGGATGACCCGGTGCCGGCGCCGGAGGTCCCGAATGAGGCGTTCGCGACGCTTCGGCGGGGGTTCCGGCCACCGTCAGCTCCCGGTGACCCGGCGCCCGGCCGCGCGCAGCCGCACCGCCCGCACCAGGTAGTCGACGCCGGTCACGACGGTCAGCACCAGCGCCAGCCCCATCAGCGCCCACCGCACCGGGTCCGCTCCCACCGGCAGCGGCAGCAGGTACGCCACGATCGCCGCGATCTGGGCCATCGTCTTGGCCTTCCCGCCGCGGCTGGCCGGGATCACGCCGTGCCGGATCACCCAGAACCGCAGCAGCGTCACGCCGATTTCGCGGACCGCGATGACGATCGTGACCCACCACCCGAGCTCGCCCAGCACGCTCAGCCCGACCAGCGCCGCGCCGGTCAGCGCCTTGTCCGCGATCGGGTCGGCGATCTTGCCGAAGTCGGTGATCAGACCGTACTTGCGGGCCACCCAGCCGTCCAGCTGGTCGGTGGCCGAGGCGATCGCGAACAACCCGGTCGCGAGCGCGCGCCAGGTCGTGTCGTGGCCGTCGCCGACGAACAGCGCGATCACGAACAGCGGCACCAGGACCAGCCGCGACAGCGTCAGCAGGTTCGCGACGTTGAGCGTGGGAACCGGGGTCGGCTCGGGGACCTGGGCGGCGGTGTCGCGCGCGAGGCCCTCGTCGGCGGCGTCGCTGGGGAGCGCACTCACCGGTCGGCGTCCGGTACCGCGCGGACGATCAGGTCCACGCCCGCCGAGTCGACGACCTCGCAGCGCAGGAAGTCACCCACCTGCACCTTCTCCGGCGCGTCGAGGATGACGCACTCGCCGTCGACCTCCGGCGCCTGGTGCGCGGCGCGGCCGGTGAGCTCGCCGTCGTCGTCCAGCTCGACCAGGACGTCGACGAGCGTGCCGATCCGGTCCTCGGCGCGCTGCGCGGTCAGCTCCTCGACCAGCGCCGAGATCCGGGTGACGCGCGCGGCGACCTCCTCGGCGGAGAGCTTCCCGTCGAAGGTTTCGGCCTCGGTGCCGTCCTCGTCGGAGTAGCCGAAGACGCCCACGGCGTCGAGGCGTGCGCCGGTCAGGAACCGCTCGAGCTCGCTCAGGTCGTGCTCGGTCTCGCCGGGGAACCCGACGATCACGTTGGTCCGGATGCCGGCCTCGGGCGCGTACTCGCGGATCTGCTCGCACAGCGCCAGGAACGAGTCGGTCGAGCCGAACCGGCGCATCCGGCGCAGCACCTGCTCGCTGGAGTGCTGGAAGGACAGGTCGAAGTACTCGGCGACGCCCGGCGTGGTCGCGATGGCCTTGACCAGCTGCGGGCGCGTCTCGGCCGGCTGCAAGTAGGAGACCCGGACGCGCTCGATGCCGTCGATCTCCGCCAGCCGCGGCAGCAACCGCTCCAGCGCGGTGGCGCCGTCGCGGCCGAAGTCCTTGCCGTACGACGTCGAGTTCTCGCTGACCAGGAACAGCTCCTTGACGCCGTTCTCGGCCAGCCACATCGCTTCGGCGACGACCTCGTCCGGCTGCCGCGAGACGAAGGAGCCGCGGAACGACGGGATCGCGCAGAACGAGCAGCGCCGGTCGCAGCCGGAAGCGATCTTCAGCGCGGCCACCGGCGAGTCGTCCAGGCGCGTGCGCAGCACCCGCGGGCCCCAGCCGTGCTGCGCGTGCCCCGGGACCTCGACCGCCTCGGCGGCGGCGGGCCGCTCGACCGGGCTGATCGGCAGCAGCTTGCGGCGGTCACCCGGCGTGTGCGAGGCGATCTTGCGGCCGGCGACGACGTCGTCGAGCCGGGCCGAGAGGTCGGCGTAGTGGTCGAAGCCCAGCACCGCGTCGGCCTCCGGGAGGCTGTCGGCGAGCTCGTGCCCGTAGCGCTCGGCCATGCAGCCGACGGCGACGACCTTCTTGCCCGTGTCGGACGCGGCGAGCAGCGTGTCGACGGAGTCCTTCTTGGCCGACTCGACGAAGCCGCAGGTGTTGACCACCACGACATCGGACTCTTCGGGATCGGCCGCCAGCTCCCAGCCGCCGGCCGCGAGCCGGCCCGCCAGCTCCTCCGAGTCGACCTCGTTGCGGGCGCAGCCCAGGGTCAGCAGGGAGACGCGTCGGGTGGCGGCTGGGTCCGTGGCAGGGGAAGGCACAACGCTCAGGGTAGCCGCCGGTCCCGGGCGGCCCGACGACGGCGTAGCCCGGTCGTGTCGCCACCCGCCCCGGGCGATGTGGCAGGGTGGACGATCGTGCCGTCCGACTCGCCTAGCCCGACCGTCCGCCGCGCCCGGATCGCCGACGTCCGCAAGATCAAGGCCCTGGTCGACTCGGACGCCGGGCGCGTCCTGCTGGAGAAGGACCTGGTCACGCTGTACGAGGACGTCCAGGAGTTCTGGGTCGCCGAAGTGGGTGACGACGTCGTCGGCGCGGCCGCGCTGCACGTGCTCTGGGAGGACATCGCCGAGCTGCGCACGGTCGTGGTCGACAAGGCCGTCCGCGGCCAGGGGGTCGGGCGGGTGCTGGTCGCCCGGCTGGTCGACGAGGCACGTGAGCTGGGTCTCAAACGGCTGTTCGTGCTGACCTTCGAGACGAGCTTCTTCGCCGGGCACGGGTTCGTGGAGATCGACGGCACCCCGGTGTCGCACGAGGTCTACGAAGAGATGCGGCGGTCGCACGACACGGGTGTCGCCGAATTCCTCGACCTTCCTTACGTCAAGCCGAACACCTTGGGGAATTCCCGCATGTTGCTCGAACTGTGAGTGAAAACCTCCTTTCGGGCGGTGACGTGCGCCACTGCACTGCCGGAAGCTGATCGGGCACCAGTCCACCGATCGGCAAGGAAAACCGATGCGCACGACACTGCGGAACCTGGGGGCCACCGTGACGGTGGCCGTTTCTGTCGGCGCGGGCGCCCTACTGGGCACCGGCACCGCGGCCGCCGTCGACATCCCGGCGGTCACCGACCAGTACCTCTTCTCGACGTCGTTGTCCGGCTTCGAAACGATCCGGAACTCCGCGCCCTACTCCGGCCAGCTCGACTGGTCGTCGGACGGCTGCTCGTGGTCGCCGGACACCCCGTTCGGCTGGCAGTTCCTGCCGGGCTGCCACCGGCACGACTTCGGCTACCGCAACTACAAGAAGCAGGGCCGGTTCACCGCGGCGAACCGGCTGAAGATCGACGACAACCTGTACACGGACCTGAAGAGCGTCTGCGGGTCGAACATCGCCTGCAAGGGCGCGGCCTGGACGTACTACCAGGCGGTCCGCAAGTTCGGCGGCTGATCAGCTGATCCGGACGGTCGCTTCCCCGCCGTCCTCGCTCACCGAGACCAGCTCGATCCGGCTGGCGGCGAACGACGTCGCCTGCGGGCCGGTGCGCGGGCCGCTGTGGAGCTCGGCCGTGGTGCTCTCGCCGCGGCCGGGCTCCTTCAGCAGGAACGCCAGCGTGGCCTCCCCCTGCCAGATGCAGGTCATCCCGGGCCGGCACCGAGAGTCGGCGACGACCCGCAGGTAGCGCACGGTCAGGTCCTTCCCCTGCACGGCAGCCTCCTGGCCCAGGCGCAGGGGGACGTCCTGCCCGGAGGGCGCGCTCACCGTCCCCGTCGCCGTCGCCCCGGCCGGAACCGGCGCGGCGGCGACCGAGCTCCCGGCGCCCACCGTGACGACGGCGAAGGCGAACAGTCCGGCTACGAATCGCGGTAGGTCCACGCCTCCATGACGGAACGGACCGAGCCGGGGTTGCACGCGCTCAGAGCATCTTCTCGACGAGCAAGCCCATCTGTGTGGACGGATTCCGGGTGTGCCCGGCGTCGGCCTGGCGCGAGCGCTGTACTGCTGCGTCGACGCCGTGCTCGTAGTGCGCGAATCGCAAAGCGGACTTGCTGTAGCCGGGTACGTGCCGCAGCAACCGCTTTTCCACATCGCCGTAGCACTTCAACGGCGCCGTGCAGATCTCGAAGTGGAGCAACAGCCAGAACTCGAAGCAGGGGTTCGAGACCGCCAGGTTCACCCGGAGGCGCCGAGCGAGCACCACCGCCCGCCCGAGGTCGAATTCATCGACGTCGACGACGCACCACACCTCGTCGTGAGCACCGCCGGTCCGGTCGCTCAATTCCGCGGCGTACCTCACGACCGCTTCGGGATCTGCCGCCTTGACCTTCACCTTCACCGTGACAGCCGGGTTCCGGCGGGCTCGTTTCAGCCCTTCGAGGTACGCCGGTTCCGTTGCCTTGGCGCCGCAGACCACCAACAGGGACAGCCTCTGCTCCCGGAACGCAGGACGTCGCCGGTCGCTGTTCTCCCGCCTGGTCACCGTTCGGCGATCGCTTCCGCGAAGTCACCGAGGACCGGGACAGCCCCGTAGCTGCCCGCGAGATACCGTCGCTCGGTGTTCTGGTCCTTGCGCGGCTTGAAGTCGGTGAGCGGGTAAAGCTCGCTGGCGCCGTCGGCTCCCTTCTCCACGAACCAAACCTGATCACGATCCAGCAGGTCACCGCCCAGCATGGTGCCCAGCAGACTCGTGTCGTGCGTCGTGAAGATCAACTGTGCGCCGTGCGGGTTGGTCTCCGTCGACTGGAACAGCTCGATCAGCTTCGCCGTCAACCGCGGGTGGAGGCTGCCGTCGATCTCGTCGACCACGAACACCTGGCCGGCGTCGAGCACGTCGAGCACCGCCGGCAGGAGATCGAGCCAATTCAACGTTCCGGCCGACTCGTCGGCCAGGTCGAAGAGGGCGCCGGAGGCGCCGTGCACGAACCGCAGTCGCACTTGATCGATGCCGGGCCGCCGCACCCTCCGCGGGGTCCTGAGGGCATGCGGCGGCCGGAGGGGCTCGCCGCGGTACTCGACCGAAACATCGGTGATACCGACATCGGCCGCGACCAGCAGCCCCAGAAGCCGCCGTGAGTGTTCCGGGCCGCGCCGGAGGAAGGAGGCGACTCGCTCGCCGAGCGGCGTCGTGGTGTCCTCCGCATGCCGGTAGTGAACGAGGAGGCCGGCTTTGAACCACTCGTAGACCGGCAACAACGGCTCGAGCGAGAGACGCTTGCAGATACCGAGGACGAGCGTGTCCGGCTGGATGAGTCCGTCCAGGGCGGTCAGCTTGGCCTTGAGATCCGGGACGGTGCTGCCGAACTTGAGGTGTTCACCGGTTCGTTCGAGGAGCACCCTCCGGCGTTTCTCCGGGTACGAGTACAACCACTCTTGTTCCACGAGTCCGCCTCGAACGACGAACCCGTAGGTGTAGCGGTTCCCGTCCACACCGAGCTCGACCACGTAGGACGAAGATCTTTCCTCGTCACCGCCGTCGAGCCGGAAGCCATCCCCCGTGCCGATGCCGCCGACCGTTTCGAGGACAGCCGTCTGCATGAACCAGAAACCGTTCAGCAAGTTCGATTTGCCGGAGGCGTTCGCACCGTAGATCGCCGCGACCGGGACGACCGGACGAGGATCGCCGGGCCTCGCGGGCATGAGGAGCAGCTCCTGCTCATCACGGAACGAGCGATGGTTGGCGAGCCGGAAGCTCCGCAGCACCCTGACCACCTCCCTGGCGATGCTTCAAGCCGATCTGCACCAGTAAACCGCACAGAACGGCTTGAAGCATCAACCAGGGGGCTGCCTGCTACTCGTCGTCGTCGCCGGTGTCCGCGTCGACCGGGCCGCCGCCGCGGATCATGAACAGGACCGACTCCAGTTCCTCCGGCTTGATCAGCACGTCGCGGGCCTTCGAGCCCTCCGACGGGCCCACCACGCCCCGGCTCTCCAGCAGGTCCATCAGCCGGCCCGCCTTCGCGAAGCCCACCCGGAGCTTGCGCTGCAGCATCGACGTCGAGCCGAACTGGGACGTCACGATCAGCTCCGCCGCCTGCAGGAGGACGTCGAGGTCGTCGCCGATGTCCGGGTCGATCTCCTTCTTCTCGCCCGCCTTCTGGGCCGTGACGCCGTCCTGGTAATCCGGCTGCGCCTGCTCCTTCGCGTAGTTGACGACCGCGGCGATCTCTTCGTCGCCGACGAACGCGCCCTGGATGCGGACCGGTTTGCCCGCCCCCATCGGCAGGTACAGCGCGTCGCCCATGCCGATCAGCTTCTCCGCGCCCGGCTGGTCCAGGATGACCCGCGAGTCGGTCAGCGACGACGTCGCGAAGGCCAGCCGCGAGGGCACGTTGGTCTTGATCAGGCCGGTCACCACGTCCACCGACGGCCGCTGCGTGGCCAGGACCAGGTGGATCCCCGCGGCACGCGCCTTCTGGGTGATGCGGACGATCGCGTCCTCGACGTCGCGCGGGGCGGTCATCATCAGGTCGGCGAGCTCGTCGACGATCGCCATGATGTACGGGTACGGCCGGTACTCGCGCTCGGACCCCGGCGGCGCGGTGATCTCGCCCGAGCGCACCTTCTTGTTGTAGTCGTCGATGTGCCGGACCTTGTTGACCTGCATGTCCTGGTAGCGCTGCTCCATCTCCTCCACCAGCCACGCCAGCGCGGCGGCGGCCTTCTTCGGCTGGGTGATGATGGGCGTGATCAGGTGCGGGATGCCCTCGTAGGGCGTCAGCTCGACCATCTTCGGGTCGATCAGGATCATCCGGCACTCGTCCGGCGTCGAGCGCGCGAGCAGCGACACCAGCATCGAGTTGACGAAGCTCGACTTACCGGACCCGGTCGACCCCGCGACCAGCAGGTGCGGCATCTTCGTCAGGTTCGCGGTGACGAAGTGGCCCTCGATGTCCTTGCCGAGGCCGATCACCATCGGGTGGTTGTCCTTGACCGTGGACGGCGCCCGCAGGACGTCGCCGAGGCGGACCATCTCGCGGTCGGAGTTCGGCACCTCGATGCCGACCGCCGACTTGCCGGGGATCGGCGCCAGCAGGCGGACGTTGTCGGTGGCCACCGCGTAGGCGATGTTCTTGGTCAGCGCGGTGATCTTCTCGACCTTCACGCCCGGGCCGAGTTCGACCTCGTAGCGGGTGACCGTCGGACCCCGGGTGAAGCCGGTGACCTGCGCGTCGACGTTGAACTGCTCCAGCACGCCGGTGATCGCCTCGATCATGGCGTCGTTGGCCTTGCTGCGGGACTTCGGCGCGTCGCCGAGCTTCAGCAGGTCGGGCGGCGGGAGCTGGTAGTCGCCTTCGACCGTGCGGGTGACCGCGAGCGGCGGTTCCGGGGCCTTCTTCGGCTTCTTCTCGACGACCTCGGGCACCGGCTTGGGCTTGGGCGGCTTGATCGGCGTCGGCGCCTCGGCCAGCATCGCGTCGATGTCCAGCTGCTCGGGTTCGGCGTCGCTGGCCTGGCGGCGCCGGGACGGCTTGCGCAGCCGCGCGGCCTTCGGGTCGGCGTCGGCGACCTTCTCCTCGTCGGTCGCGAAGCCCGAGCGCTGCGCCTCGGCCTCGGCGATCTCCTCCTCGTCGAGGCCCCAGTTGCGCAGCCGCTGCGGGATCTGGCGGACCGGCGTGCCGGTGAACACGAGCACGCCGAAGAACAGCGCGAGGATCAGCAGCGGCACGGCGACCCAGGTGGTGACGCCCATGGTGAGCAGGCCGCCGGAGAAGGCGCCGACGATGCCGCCGGCGTACATCCGGCCGTCGTTGGTCTCCGGCAGCGCGGTGAAGATGTGCAGCATCCCCAGCACGGACAGGACGACCATGATCGTGCCGACGACCATCCGCGGCCGCGTCTCCGGGTGCGGCTCGGACCGCATCAGCGCGACGGCGACCACGACCAGCACCAGCGGCAGCGTGACGGCCCCGGCGCCGAGGACGGTCCGGGTGGCGATCTCCACCCCGGCCCCGATCGGCCCGGCCGCCCGCCACCAGACGCCGACGGCCGCGACGATGGCCAGCGCGATCAGGCCCAGCGCGAGCCCGTCGCGGCGGTGCTCGGCCTCGAGCTCGCGGGTGCGGCCGACCGTCCTGGCCAGCGTGCCGAGGCCCTTGGCCAGCAGGTTCCAGGTGCCGCGGACACCCTTCCCGAAGATCCCGGGCGTCTTGCGGCGGGCGCGTGGCGCGGGTTTGCGAGCGGCCGGACGTGACTTCGCGGGTGTACGCGGCTTACGCGCCGCTGCCCCCTTCGCGCCGCTTCCCGTGCTTCTCTTCCTCGTCGCCGACCCAGCCATACCGGTAACGGTAACCGGCCGTGGCGGTTCGTCCCACGCGCCACTCTCGGCCCAGGGTGAACTTCTGCCTCACACCGCGGGTTGAGCGGCCATCCGGGTGAACCGCGGCCACCGGTCCCAAGCGCCCCAATGTGGCGTTCGGTGCGTCTGACGCACCCAAAAGCAAAAATGGTGGGGGGGGAAGAACCAAATACAAAAATGGGAGGGTTTAAAGGGGCGGGGGTGAACAATAGC
>NZ_JBSGBK010000087.1:0-33948 GCF_053601215.1 Amycolatopsis sp. NPDC004772 | reverse complement strand
GGTAAGGCGGGTTCTAACCCGCCTTACCACTCACGAGAACCTGCGCCGAGGCCAAGCCGTGGAACACCGGGTGGGTCTTCCAGCGCACTGCGCCCACCCGGCAGCCGCCGCCGAGGAGCTTCGCCAGTGCGGTGAGCGCGATCTCGCCCTCGGCCACCGCCATCCCGGACCCCGGGCACGCGTGCCGGCCGAGGCCGAACGGCAGGCCGTCGGTCAGCGCGATCGCCACCGGGCCGTCCGGGCCGAAGCGCAGCACGTACCGGGCCGGGCAGATCGCCGTCACCAGCTCCCGCACGGTCCGCGGGCCCGAAGCCGCGAGTTCCAGCCCGGCGCAGGCCAGGAAGTTCAGCGAGTTCTCGTAGGCCGCGTGGGCCAGCACCACGGCGTTGATCGTCAGCTCGTCCTCGTCGAGCCGGCCGGCCGCGCGGGCCTCCCGCAACGCCGTCAGCCCACCCGGCCCGGCCTCCGTCCGGCTCAGCTGCACGGCCAGCCGGAACGCCGACGCCTGCCCAGCTCGGTCGACGCCGCCGAAGACGTCCAGGTTCGCCGTCGTCGCCTCCAGGTGGTCCAGGAAGACGTCGTCCAGCTCGACCCCGAGCACCGCCGACGTCACCAGCCCGGCCACCGGCCGCGCGAAGTCGCGCACCAGGTCGAACACCGGCCCCAGCCCGGCCACCACGGTCTCGATCGACGTGCGCAGGGAGGCCGGGAACGGCTCCAGGCCGGCGATGATCTCCCGCAGCACCGCGCGCACGCGGGTGTGCTCTTCGCCGTCCCGCAGCAGCACGCTGGGGGAGCCGCCGCCGGGATCCGACGTCAGCTCGGGCGACCGCAGGGCCCGGGCGCACGCGTCGCGGCCGGAGACCACCGCGATGCCGTGCCGTTCGAACTCGTCCATCGCTTCGACACGGTAGGGCAGGATGGGCCCGTGCCGCCCGCAGAAGTCCCGGATGACGTCCTCGCCACGCCGTTCACGGACCACCTGCTCCGCAACGCCGGCGAAGACCGCCCCGCGTTCACCTGCCGCACCTTCCCCGGACCGGCCGACCACACGCTGACCTGGCCGCAGCTGCTCGCCCGCGTCCGCGGGGTCGCCCGCGAGCTGCGGCGCCGCACCCGGCCGGGCGACCGGGTGGCGATCGTCGCGCGGCAGGACCTCGGCTACGTCACCGGCTTCCTCGGGACGCTCTACGCGGGGCGGATCGCGGTGCCGCTGTCCGTCCCGACCGGCCGCACCGGCCGTGCGCGGATCGAGTCGGCGTTCGCCGACGCCACCCCGGCGGTGTGCCTCACGTCGAAGGACCTGGCCGGCCAGGTCCCGCCGGTCACCGTGCTGGTCCTCGACGACATCGAGCCCGACGAGACCGAGCCGCCCGCCGCGGTGGCGATGACCGATCCGGCGTACCTGCAGTACACGTCCGGCTCGACGCGCCGCCCGGCCGGCGCGGTGATCTCGCACCGCGCGCTGGTGGCCGCCTGCTGGCAGACCACGCGGTGCTACCGCGCCGACGCGTCGACCCCGCTGGCCGGCTGGGTGCCGTTCTTCCACGACATGGGCCTGGTCCTGCTCATCGGCACGCCCGTCTTCCTCGGCTCGCGGTCGGTCTTCTTCACACCGATGGAGTTCGTGCGCTACCCGCTGCGGTGGATCCGGCTGCTGGCCGAGCTCCCGGGCGTCGTCACCGCCGCGCCGAACTTCGCCTTCGACCTGGCGGCCGAAGCGGCGGGGGACCTCGAAGCCGTCGACCTCTCGCGGGTGAACTCGCTGCTCAACGGCAGCGAGCCGGTCCGCCCCGCCACCGTCGAGGCGTTCGAACGCGCCTTCGCCCCCTTCGGGCTGCCGCGGGCCGCGCACAAGCCGTGTTACGGGCTGGCCGAGGCGACGGTGTTCGTCACGAGCGCGGGCGACGAGGGGCCGACGATCACGGCGTTCGACGGCGAGCCGCGCGTGTCGGTGGGGCGGCCGTTCGGCCAGCGGATCCGCATTGTCGACAAAGAGATCCAGGTGTCCGGGCCGAACATCGCCGACGGCTACTGGGGCCGGGACGACGTGCTCGCCCCGGACGGCTGGCTGCGCACCGGCGACCTCGGCTTCGTCCACGACGGCGAGCTGTACGTCACCGGGCGGCTGAAGGACCTGATCATCGTCGACGGCCGCAACCACCACCCGCAGGACATCGAGGCCACCGTCGAGGCCGCGCACCCGGGCGTCCGGCGCGTCGCCGCGTTCGCCGTGCGGGACGGCCACGGCGAAGGTGTCGCGGTCGTGGCCGGGTGCGTCACCCGGGACGAGTCGGTCGAGACGGCCGTGCGGCGGGCCGTGTCCGCGGCCCACGACCTCCCGCTGCGGGCCCTGTGGCTGGTGCGGCCGGGCGAAGTGCCGCGGACCTCCAGCGGCAAGGTGTCCCGCGCCGCGGCCCGCGAACGCTGGTGGGGTGAGAATGGGCGCCATGAGTGACCCGGGGGCCTACGTCGACGAGATCCGGCGGATCATCGGCTTCGCGCTGGAGATCCCGCCCGAGCGGCTCGGCGAGACCACGCCGTTCGACGACCTCGGCCTGACGTCCCGGCAGCGGATCCAGCTGCTGTCCCGGGTCGAGGTGACCTACGGCGTCTCGGTCGACATCGACGAGCTCGACCGGCTGGTCGACATCCGCGGCGTCGCCGAGGTGATCTCCGAGGCGGTCGCCGCGCAGCGCGCCGGCGGGTGAGTCCCGGGCGGGTGCACTTCGCGGAAGCGCAGGTCCGGCGTCCGGGCGGACGCTAGACTCTGTGTGCATCTGCGACGGCACCGAACGGTGTCCGGGCGCGTCACAGTCCCGGAACGTCAGCGCGGAGTGCGGGATCGAAGGGGGCAGCGACCATGCCGAACGGCTACGAAGCGAGTTCGGAGGCGATGACGCGGGCGCAGATCCGCCTGGCGGACGTCGCCGACGACCCGGCGAACGAAGCGAAGAAGGTCGCGCCGACCGAAATCATCGCGGGGGACTTCGGTCGCGTGCACCAGGAGAGCTTCGGCAAGTACAAGGCCGGGATGGACGAGATCGGCGCGGGCATGACCGGGCTGTCGAACGCCCTGCTCAACCTGGGCAGCGGGATCGGGTCGGCCGGCGCCAAGTACACCGCGCAGGAAGCGAACGCCGGCGCGACGGCGAACCAGGCCGGGGGTAACCGCTGATGGCCGAATGGGCTGAGATCAAGAAGGTCCTCGACGACCCGAACGTCTCGATGGAAGCCAAGTCCAAGCTGATGGAGGAGTACAGCGAGGACACGGTCAACTTCAACGAAGAAGAAGAGGCGTACGCCGCCAAGTACATCGAGAACTACACCGACAGCGTCAGCTTCAACGACGACTGGCTGCCGGGTTCGTCGTCCGATGTCGACGAAGCGCTGAAGGAAGCGCAGCAGGAAGCGGCGGCGAAGAAGCAGGAACACGAGCGCGACACCGCCGCGCGGGACCAGGCGAAGAAGAACCTCGACGGCATCGGCACGCCGACGCTGGGGGCCGGCGCGAAGAGTTCCGACGAGCAGCTCGACCAGGGCAACGTCGCGGTCGACATGCTGGCGAAGTGGACCGACGAGGTCTGGAACCAGATCAAGGGCGACAACCCGAAGAAGGATTCCCAGAAGGAGCTCAAGGACAAGTTCCACGAGAACCGCGGGATCCAGTACCAGAAGTTCCTCGGCGACGCCGACGACCTGAGCAAGGCGCACAAGGTCGTCGAGGACGCGCTGACGAAGAGCGACACCGAGCTCCAGACCCTCTTCGACGCGTGGAAGGGCAAGGGCGCCAACGCGGCGGAGATCAAGTACGACGAGACGATCAAGCCGCACGCCAAGGAGCTGTCGGCGCAGATCGACGGCGCGGCGAAGCTGATCCCGCAGACCGTCACGCACGTCTTCGACGCCGTCAAGAAGAAGGTCGACGAGGTCCTGCAGCTGCACCGCCCGGTGATCGCCGAGGCCGACATCCCGATGGCCAAGGACGTCCTCAAGGTCGCCAACGGCGAGACCGAGGAATTCGACGACTTCATGAAGGTCGCCGGCTGGATCGACGCCGTGAACGCCAAGCACGGCAACAATTCGAACCTCGCCGAGCGCCTGCAGAACGACGACGGCTGCTTCAACGACGAGAACATCACCTACGGCCGGAACGTCTGCCGCTACTGGCGTGACGGGGCCTTCTCGACCGAGTACCGGAGCCTGATCGCCGCGTTCGACGGGTCCTGCAAGGCCGCCAAGGACACGATCGACCAGCAGTTCGGCGCGCTCGCGCGGTACATGGACGGCTACCGCAACCAGCTCACCGAGGCCAAGAACGAAGGCGGCGGCGACCAGACCGGGAACACCGGCAACACGGGCAACACCGGAAATACCGGCAACACGGGCACCGGTAGCACCGGCAGCACGGGGAGCACCGGCACCGGGAGCACGGGCAGCACCGGCAGCGGCTCCACGACGCCGTCGGCGGCCGAGCCTCCGAAGGCCGAGGAGCCCGCGAAGCCCGACGAGGGCAAGAACCCGATCACCGGCAAGCCCCTGGAGGTCGACCCGTCGACCGGCGAGCCGTACCCGATCGACCCCAAGACCGGCGAAGCCATCAAGGACATGGACGACACGGACACGGTGTCGGTCAAGAAGGGCGACAACACGATCACGATGTCCGAGCCCGATAAGGAGGGCAAGCAGGACATCTCCGTGGACGACGGCCAGGGCCACAAGAAGGACTACCACCTCGACTGGGGTGACGACGACAAGGCCAAGGACGGTGCGGGCAAAGACGCCGCCGCCGACGGGGACAAGGCGTCCTTCGGGCCGCAGGGCAGCCAGCAGGCGGTCAAGGAAGGGCAGCCTTCGGCCGACGGCTCCTACAAGCCGGGCCCGGACGGCAAGATCCACATCCAGGACGGCAACCTCAAGATCACCGCGGAGCGGCCGGAGGGCCCGGACGGCCCGACGATCGTGACGGTCGACGACGGCAAGGGCGAGCCGACCACCTACACCCTGGACGAGAAGGACGACCCCAAGGCCGGGGACCTCAAGGGGGACGGCCTCAAGGCGGACGTCAAGCCGGTGGCCGTCGGCGCGGACATCCCGCACGACGCGAACGCCGAGTCCCCGCTGACGAAGGACCCCGCGCCGCCGAACCCCGACCCGGGCTTCACCCGCAGCGAAGGGGCCGGCGGGTTCACCGCGCCCGGCGGCTTCGAGGGCGACCTCGGCGGCGGGGGCGGCAGCGTCGGGGCCGAGCCCGCGGTGGCGACCGCCGACGCGGGTGCGTCGGCCGGCACTTCCGCAGACGCGACCACGACGGCGGGGGCGAGCAACTTCGGTTCGGCCGTCACCGGCGGCGGGTCGCCGGACTTCGCCGGGGCCGTCTCGCTCGACCCGGGCGCCCAGACGGGCAGCGACGCCTCACTCCCGATGTCCGACGGCGGCGGCGGGCTCGGCGCGACCCCGGTCGACGCCGGCCTGCACCAGGCGACCGCGAGCTCGTCGGGCATGAGCGGGATGTCCGGCATGGGCGGGATGGGGATGATGGGCGGCATGGGCGGCGCGCCGGGCGGTGGCGGCGGCGACCAGCAGCGCGGGCCGAGCCAGTACCGCATCGAGGGTGGCGTGTTCGAGACCAGCGGCGCGAAGGGCCGGATCAGCGGCTCGCTCGACGACGAGGGTGACCGTTCGATCCGGTACGACCGGTGACGAGGGCCGAGGAGGGCCGATGAGCAGCGCCGAAGACCGGTATCGCGCGGCGATCTCGACGATGGACGCGGCGGCGCGGGAGCAGGACGAGCAGCGCGGGCTGCGCGAACGCCGGCTCGCCGAGGCCCAGCAGCAGGCGCGCGAGGGCATGCGGCAGGAGCTGGCCGCCGCGCAGAAGTACGCCGAGCACATGGACGAGCTCAACAAACGCAAGCAGAGCGCGGGTGGCTGGGCGACGGAGAAGACGCTGGCCGACAAGTCCCGCGAGTCGCTGATGGAGTTCGGCGTCCACGACGAAGAGGCGGACACCGGCTACACGAACTACCCGACGCCGAGCTACGGCACCCCGGCCGCGGCGGCCCCGCCGCGCCCGGAACCGGCGCCGGAGCCCCCGCCCGCGCCCGAACCGCCGCGGCGGGGCAGGCACGCGCGTCAGCCGGACGACGAGGACGACTTCTCCAGCACGAGCTGGCTGGTCTGACCCGGGCCCGCCTGCGTCAGCGGGCGGGCTCTTCTTCGCGCTCGATGGGGGCGCGCTTGACGTCCGCCTCGAGCAGCGGCCGGTACTTGTCGGTGCCGGTCAGGTGGGTGAGGAAGAAGGCGGTGAACAGCGCGCGCGTGACCTGCTGCGTCTTGCGGTGCGGCTTGCCGTGCATGAACAGCTGCGACCAGTGCCGGCCCTCGGTGACGCCCAGGTGGGACGCCTTGCCGAGGAACCGCAGCTGGACGTCATCGCCACCCCAGGCCCCGGCGATCGCCTCGGCGTGCGCGACGGCGGGGGCGACCAGGTCGTCTTCGGCGGCGAGGTGCAGGCCGGGAACGGTGATCGCCTTGGCCGACTCGGTGGCCGGCGGGAGCGTCTGAGCCGCGGTGATGGTGGCGACGGCCTTGATCTTCTTGCTCTCGGCTTCCTGCGCCGCGGCCAGGACGGCGGACCCGCCACCGGTCGAGTGCCCGGCGAGGCCGAGCTTGCCGGGATCGACACTGATGCCGTCCGGCCCGAGCCGCACGGTGGTGACGACGTCGAGCGTGGTCAGCAGGTCGGCGGCGAGCAGCCGGTGCGAGGGCAGGGGACCCCGTTGCGTGGCCGGCGCGGCGGCGACGATGCCCCAGCTGGCGAGGTGCCGCAGCAGCTCCCGGTACCGATCGGGCGGCTGCAGCCACCCGTGCCCGAAGGCGACGGCGGGCAGCCCGAGCCCGGCGCGCGGCGTGAAGACCACGCCGGGCAGCCCGACCAGGGCGAGGTTGCCCCGCAGGACCTCGTGCGGACCCGGGTGCGTCAACTCCGCGAGCAGCTGCTTGGGCTTGCTGGCCATGCGGGGAACCCTACTGTGCGAGCCCACCCCCGGCGCGCCCGCCGCCCCGGCGCGCCGCTCGCCACCCGCGGCTGCCAAGTCGGCTCGTGGCTGGTCGCTCCTCGGGCCCGGGCCGCTCGCGGACTCCGCCTGCCCCCGTGCGCCGCTCAACCCGGCGGCATCGCATCCCGCCTGCCCCTTGCGGCTGCCCAGCCGGCTCCCGGTTGCCTCACCGCCCGACGCGAACGGAACGCTGACGGCACAGTCGGCCCCCACCCAGATCCCCCCACCACCCCGATACGAAGCCAAAAACGCGGACGGTAGTGCCGTGTCAAGGCATCTTTCCCGCCTTGACACGGTGCTGCCGTCCGTAGTCACAATCAGGCTTCGGGGTGGTGGCCAACGACTCGCCAGAACCCAGCGGCCGCCCCAAGCCGCACCAGAGCCCCCAGCGGGCTGCTTCGATGTGCCGCCCGGCGTGGTCGCCCAGTGCGCTGCGCAACCCGCCCGCGGGGGCGCCCCCCGTCTTCCACTCTACCGGCGGCCACCGACAGTTCCGCCCGCCCAAGCACCCGCCGCACCGCATTGGTTCGAACCACCACAGCCGCATACCTGCAGGTCGGAGGCCGTGAGCCCACCCCGTCAACCCGCTGAATGTCCCTCGTTACGCTGGTGTGCGTGTGTGGAATCGTGGGATATGTCGGGCACCGCCCGGCTCTGGACGTCGTCCTCGGTGGGCTCCGGCGCATGGAGTACCGCGGTTACGACTCCGCCGGTGTCGCGGTCCTCGACGGCGCCGGCGCGCTGACCGTCGAGCGCAAGGCCGGCCGGCTGGCCAACCTGGAGACGCGGCTCGACGAGGTCGGCCGCGAGCACTTCGGCGGCACTGCCGGCATGGGGCACACCCGCTGGGCCACCCACGGCGCCCCGATCGACCGCAACTCGCACCCGCACCGGGACGCCTCGCAGCGCGTCGCCGTCGTGCACAACGGCATCATCGAGAACTTCGCCGCCCTGCGTGCCGAGCTGGAAGCCGACGGCGTCGAGATGGCCAGCGACACCGACAGCGAGACCGCCGCGCACCTCATCGCCCGCGCGTACACCGACGGCGACACCAAGGGCGATCTCACCGCCAGCGTCGCCGCCGTCTGCCGGCGGCTCGAAGGGGCGTTCACCCTGGTCGTGACGCACGCCGACCAGCCGGACACGATCGTCGCCGCGCGCCGGTCGTCGCCGCTGGTCGTCGGGGTCGGGGACGGTGAGCACTTCGTCGCCTCCGACGTCGCCGCGTTCATCGAGCACACGCGCGAGGCCGTCGAACTCGGGCAGGACCAGCTCGTCGTCATCACCCGCGAGGGCTACGACGTCCTGGACTTCCACGGCGACGCCGCCCAGGCCAAGCCGTTCACCGTCGACTGGGACCTCTCCGCCGCCGAAAAGGGCGGCCACGAGTACTTCATGCTCAAGGAGATCGAGGAGCAGCCCGAGGCCCTGGCCAACACGCTGCGCGGCCACTTCGAGTCCGGCCGCATCATCCTCGACGAGCAGCGCATCTCCGACCAGGACCTCCGCGACGTCGACAAGGTCTTCGTCGTCGCCTGCGGCTCGGCCTACCACTCCGGCCTGGTCGCCAAGTACGCCATCGAACACTGGACGCGGCTGCCGGTCGAGGTCGAGCTCGCCTCCGAGTTCCGCTACCGCGACCCGGTCCTCGACCGCGACACGCTCGTCGTCGCCGTCTCCCAGTCCGGCGAGACGGCGGACACGCTCGAAGCCGTCCGGCACGCGCGCGAGCAGAAGGCCCGCGTCCTCGCCGTCTGCAACACCAACGGCGCGCAGATCCCGCGCGAGTCCGACGCCGTCCTCTACACCCACGCCGGGCCCGAGATCGGCGTCGCCTCGACCAAGGCGTTCCTCGCCCAGATCGCGGCCAACTACCTGGTCGGCCTGGCGCTGGCGCAGGCCCGCGGCACGAAGTACCCGGACGAGGTCGCCCGCGAGTTCGCCGAGCTGGAGGCCATGCCCGCGGCCGTCCAAAAGGTACTGTCCACTGTGGAGCAGGTGCGCGACCTCGGCCGCCGCATCGCCGACTCCAAGGCCGTCCTCTTCCTCGGCCGCCATGTCGGCTTCCCGGTCGCCCTCGAAGGCGCGCTGAAGCTCAAGGAACTCGCGTACATGCACGCCGAGGGCTTCGCGGCCGGCGAGCTCAAGCACGGCCCCATTGCGCTGATCGAGGACGGCCTGCCGGTCGTCGTCGTGATGCCCTCGCCCAAGGGCCGCGCGGTGCTGCACTCCAAGCTCGTGTCGAACATCAGCGAGATCCAGGCGCGCGGCGCCCGCACGATCGTCATCGCCGAAGAGGGCGACGAAACGGTCCGGCCGTTCGCCGACGAGCTCATCGAGGTCCCCGCGGTGCCGACGCTGCTCCAGCCGCTGGTGTCCACCGTGCCGTTGCAGGTGCTCGCCGCGGAGATCGCCCGCACCCGCGGGTACGACGTCGACAAGCCGCGTAACCTGGCGAAGTCCGTCACAGTCGAGTAAGCGGAGGCCCCGCCGTGCAGGGAATCTGGACCACGGAACGGATTCGCGAGGCGGAGGGGCGGGCGTTCGCCGTCACGCCCGAGGGCGAGCTGATGCGGCGGGCGTCGTTCGGGCTCGCGGTGCAGATCGCGGACCTCCTGGAGGACCACACCGGCGGCGTTTCCGGCCGCCGGGTCGTCCTGCTGGCCGGCTCCGGCGACAACGGCGGCGACGCGCTGTGGGCCGGGGCGTTCCTGCGCCGCCGCGGGGTCGCGGTCACGGCCATCCTGCTCAAGCCCGAGAAAGCGCACGCAAAAGGCCTCGGGGCGCTCAAGCGGGCCGGCGGTCGCGCGGTGCCCGCCGCGGACGGTCCACAGTGGATCGCGCAGGCCGACGTCGTCGTGGACGGCATCATCGGCATCTCGGGCAAAGGCGCCCTGCGCCCCGACGCCGCGCGGCTGGTCGAGCTGGTCGAGGCCCCGATCGTGGCGGTCGACCTGCCCAGCGGTGTCGACCCGGACACCGGCGCGGTCGACGGTCCCGCCGTCAAAGCCGCCCGCACGGTGACCTTCGGCGCGCTCAAGCCGGTCCACGCCCTTGCGCCCGCCCACTGCGGCGAGGTCGTCCTCGTCGACATCGGCCTCGAGCTGGCCGACCCCGATCTCCGGCGCCTCGACATCGTGGACGTCGCCGCGGCCTGGCCGGTGCCCGGGCCGGAGGACGACAAGTACAGCCAGGGCGTGGTCGGCGTCGCGGCGGGTTCGGCGACGTACCCGGGCGCGGCGGTGCTGGCCGCGGGCTCGGCCGTCCGCGCGACCTCGGGTCTCGTGCGCTACGCGGGCCACGCGGCGGACGTCGTCCGCGCGCAGTGGCCGGAGGTCATCGCGACCGGCACGGTCGCCGACGCGGGCCGGGTCCAGGCGTGGGTGGTCGGGCCGGGCATCGGCACCGGCGCGGAGGGCCGGGACGTGCTCCGTCACGTCCTCGGCCAGGGCGTCCCGGTCTGCGCGGACGCCGACGCGACGACGATCATCGCGAAGTCCCCGGACGTCCTGGACGCCCGCGACCCGGACACCCCGCTGGTCCTGACCCCGCACGCGGGCGAGTACGAGCGCCTGATGGGCCGGAAGCCCGGCGCGGACCGCGTGACGGCGGCGCGCGAAGCGGCGAAGAAGTACAACGCGGTGGTGCTCCTGAAGGGCCACTGCACGGTGATCGCCGCCCCGGACGGCCGGGTCGCGGTCAACACCCCGCGCGGCGCCTGGCTGGCCACGGCCGGCTCGGGCGACGTCCTGTCGGGCCTGGTGGGCGCTCTGCTGGCGGCCGGCCTCGACCCTTGGCTGGCCGCGGCGGCCGCGGCCCACGTGCACTCGCTGGCAGGCGCGATCGCGGCCCAGAACGCCCCGACCTCGGCATCCGGCCTGGTCCACGCGATCCCGGAGGCCATCCGCTCGATCCGCTCGCTGACGTCCTGACCGGCCCCAAGCGCCCCAATGTGGCGTTGGTTGCGCTCAACGCACCGAACGCCACATTGGGTGCGTTGGACGCACCCAACGCCACATTGGGGCGCTTGAGGTCGTGCGAACAGTTATCGAGTTCTCTGTTAACTTTGCGCGATAAATCTGGTAAGAATGCCGTATGAGCGGCGGCACAACATCGACGGGCGACCGGAAGACCCGGCCGTCCGATGCCGTCGTCGAGCAGCGGCGGCAGGACATCCTCGACCACGTCATCGAGCAGGGTGAAGCCCGGATCGACGACCTGACGTCGAAGTTCAAGGTCAGCTTGATGACCATCCACCGCGACCTCGACGACCTGGCCGAACGCCGGCTCCTGCGCAAGCTGCGCGGCAAGGTCGAGGCCTACCCGGCGCTCACCATCGAGTCCGCCGCCCGCTTCCGTGACACGCTCCACCACGGCGAGAAGGAAGCCCTCGGCCAGGCCGCCGCGAACCACGTGCAGCCCGGCCAGACCGTCTTCGTCGACGACTCCACGACCCTCCTCCCGCTGGTCAAGCGGCTCGCCGAGATCGACGCCCTCACCGTCGTCACCAACTCGCTGCACGCCGCCCGGCTGCTCGGCCCCGAGGTCGAGGTCGTCCTCGCGGGCGGCCGCTACAGCCACGAGTACGACTCCTGCGCCGGCCCCGAGGTGCTCAACCTGCTCGACTCGATCCGCGCGGACGTCTCGTTCGTCTCGGTCACCGCCGTCGCCGTCGGGCGCCTCTTCCACCCCGACCGCGACTACGCCGAGCTCAAGAAGGCCGCGCTGAAGGTCGCGAACCAGACCGTCCTCGTCGTCGACCACTCGAAGTTCGGCCGCACCGCCACCTACGCGCACGGTGACGTCGGCGACTACGACCTGCTGATCACGGGCCAAGCCACGCCCACCGAGGAGATCGAGGCCGCGCTGAACGCGGGCACCGCGATCGAGATCGTCGAACACGTCGCAGAGGGGCAGCCCTATGACAGCTGAACTGGTCGCCGGCATCGACTCGTCCACCCAGTCGACCAAGGTCGTCGTGTGTGACGCCGAAACCGGCGAGATCGTCCGCACCGGCCGCGCGCCGCACCCCGACGGCACCGAGGTCGACCCCGCCGCCTGGTGGGACGCCTTCCAGGAGGCCACGAGCGGCGTGCTCGACGGCGTCCGGGCCATCGGCGTCGGCGGGCAGCAGCACGGCATGGTCACCCTCGACGAAGACGGCGAGGTCGTGCGGCCCGCGCTGCTCTGGAACGACACCCGCTCCGCGCAGGCGGCGCTCGACCTGATCGAAGAGCTCGGCGGACCTTCGGCCTGGGCGAAGTCCGTCGGCTCGGTGCCGGTGGCCAGCTTCACCGTGACGAAGCTGCGCTGGCTGGCCGAAAACGAGCCGAAGCTCGCCGACCGCGTGGCGCGCGTGCTGCTGCCGCACGACTGGCTGACCTGGAAGCTCACCGGCGGCGACCCGGTCACCGACCGCGGCGACGCCTCCGGCACCGGCTACTTCTCGCCGACCGACAACGCCTACCGCCTCGACGTCCTGAGCCACGCCTTCGGCGGCCGGACGCCGGAGCTGCCCACCGTGCTCGGCCCGGCCGACACCGCCGGCCACACCCCGGACGGCATCCTGGTCTCCGCCGGCACCGGCGACAACATGGCCGCCGCGCTGGGCCTGGAGCTCAAGCCCGGTGACGCCGTCGTCTCGCTCGGCACCAGCGGCACGGTGTTCGGCGTCGCCGAGACCGGCGCGGCCGACATCAGCGGCGAGGTCGCCGGGTTCGCCGACGCCACCGGCCGCTTCCTCCCGCTCGCCTGCACCCTCAACGCCGCCCGCGTCCTCACCGCGACGGCCGCGATGCTCGGCGCGACGCTCAGCGAGTTCGACCGCCTCGCCCTGGCCGCCGAGCCCGGCGCCGGCGGGCTGACCTTCCTGCCGTACCTGGACGGCGAGCGCACCCCGAACCTGCCCGGCGCCACCGGATCGCTGGCCGGGCTGACCCGGGACAACATGACCCCGGAGAACCTCGCGCGCAGTGCCGTCGAAGGCATGCTCTGCGGCCTGGCCGCCGGCCTCGACGCGGTGCGCGCGCACGGCCTCGACGTCCGGCGCGTGCTGCTGATCGGCGGGGGCGCGCAGTCGCGGGCCGTCCGCGCGGTCGCGCCGCTGGTGTTCGGGGTGCCCGTGCAGCTGCCCGAAGTCGCCGAGTACGTCGCCCTCGGCGCGGCCCGGCAGGCGGCGTGGGCGCTGGCTTCCAGTGCGGAACCCCCGTCCTGGCGGGAGAACCAGAAGCTTCGGCTCGAGCTGGACGAGCCGACCGAGGCGCAGCGCGCCGCGGGCCACCGGATCCAGCAGCGCCACCTCGAAGCCCGCGAAGCGGCTTACGGGGTCCGGCGGAATCTCGGAGAGGACTGACCGATGGCTTCCATCACCTACGACAAGGCGACCCGCCGCTACGCGGGTTCGGAGCGCCCCGCGGTCGACGCGCTGGACCTGGAGATCGCCGACGGCGAGTTCCTCGTGCTGGTCGGCCCGTCCGGCTGCGGCAAGTCGACCAGCCTGCGCATGCTGGCCGGCCTCGAGGACATCGACGACGGCGCCGTCTGGATCGGCGACCGCGACGTCACCCAGCTGCCGCCGCGCTCGCGCGACATCGCGATGGTGTTCCAGAACTACGCGCTGTACCCGCACATGACGGTCGCGCAGAACATGGGCTTCGCGCTGAAGATCGCCGGGCGGCCCGCGTCCGAGATCAAGCAGAAGGTCCTGGAGGCCGCGAAGCTGCTGGACATCGAGCAGTACCTCGACCGCAAGCCGAAGGCGCTCTCCGGTGGTCAGCGCCAGCGCGTCGCGATGGGCCGCGCGATCGTGCGCGAGCCGCAGGTCTTCCTGATGGACGAGCCGCTGTCGAACCTCGACGCCAAGCTGCGCGTGTCGACGCGTACGCAGATCGCCGCGCTCCAGCGCCGCCTCGGCGTCACGACCGTGTACGTCACGCACGACCAGGTCGAGGCCATGACGATGGGTGACCGCGTCGCGGTGCTGTCGGACGGCCTGCTGCAGCAGTGCGACACCCCGCGCGCGCTGTACGACAAGCCCGCAAACGCTTTCGTCGCGGGCTTCATCGGCTCGCCGGCGATGAACCTGGTGACCGCGAAGCTGACGGCGGACGGCGCCGAGCTGGGCGGCGGCAGCGTGGCCCTGACCCGCGAGGTCATCGCCGCGGCCGACGGCGACACGGTGACCCTCGGCTTCCGGCCGGAGTCCCTGGAAGTGACCACCGAGGGCGACAGCTCGGTGCCGATCAAGGTGGACCTGGTCGAGGAGCTCGGCTCGGACGCGTACGTCTACGGCAAGCTGGCCGAGACCGACGCCGAGGGCACGAAGTCCAACATCGTCGCCCGCGTCGACCCGCGCACGCCGCCGGCCATGGGCGACACCGTCCACCTGCGGATCCGGCCGGACGAGCTGCACGTGTTCTCCGCCACGTCCGGGGCGCGCCTGCCCTGACCTCGGGACATGGGAAACTGGAAGGCGCTATGTCGTCTTCCAGTTTCCCGCGGGCCCAGGTCGACATCGACCTCGACGCGATCCGCCACAACCTCACCCTGCTGGGCGCCCGCGCGCCCGGCGCCCAGGTGATGGCCGTGGTGAAGGCCGACGCCTACGGCCACGGCGCGCTGCCGGTGGCGCGCGCCGCGGTCGAGGCCGGGGCCACCTGGCTGGGCACCTGCTCGCTCGGCGAGGCCCTCGCCTTGCGCGAGGGCGGCATCAAGACCCGGTTGTTCAGCTGGCTGGACACCCCGGACGTCGACTTCGCGGCGGGTATCGAAAACGACGTCGACCTCGCCGCCAGCTCGCTGGGTGAGCTTCGCCGCATCGCCGCGGCCGCGAAACCGGGTACCCGGGCGCGTGTGCACCTCAAAATCGACACCGGGCTCTCGCGCAACGGCTGCCCGCCCGCCGCGTGGGCCGAGCTGGTCGAAGCGGCGGCCGCCGAACCGCGGGTCGAGGTCGTCGCGATCTGGTCCCACCTCGCGTGCGCGGACGAGCCGGACCACCCGGCCACCGACCAGCAGGCCAAGCGCTTCGCCGACGCCTACGACGTCGCCCGCGCGGCTGGGCTCGACCCGATGCGGCACCTGGCGAACTCCGCGGCCCTGCTCACCCGGCCCGACCTGCACTTCGACGTCGTGCGGCCCGGCATCGCGATGTACGGGCTGAACCCGGTGCCCCAAACCGAAGACCTGCACCCGGCCATGACGTTCCGCTCGGCGGTCGCCCTGGTCAAGCGGATCGAAGCCGGCGAATCGGTGTCCTACGGGCACACGTGGACGGCCGAGCGGGACACGAACCTCGCGCTCGTCCCGGCCGGGTACGCCGACGGCGTGCCCCGGAGCTTGTCCGGCCGCATGGACGTCTGGCTCGGCGGGCAGCGGCGGCCGGTCGCCGGGCGGGTCTGCATGGACCAGCTGGTGGTCGACTGCGGCGACGACGAACCGGCCGTCGGCGACGAGGTCGTCCTGTTCGGCGCCGGGACGCGCGGCGAGCCGACCGCCCGGGAATGGGCCGACAAGCTGGGGACCATCGACTACGAAGTCGTCACCTCGATGTACCGCCCGCGCGTGCGGCGCCGGTATCTGGGGGACCGCGGGTGACACCTTCACGACGACTGCTGGCCATCGCCGGCGGGGTCGGGGCCCTGGCCACCGGCACCGCCGCCGCCGCTATCGTCGCCGCGCAGCAGCGGCGGCACAGTGAGGATCCGTACGTGGACGAGCCGCTGGGGGAGCTGAAGCCCGACCGCACTTCGACGGTCGCGGCCGAGGACGGCACGCCGCTTTCGGTCGAGGAAATCGACTCCGACGACGGCGGCGAACCGGAACTGACCGTCGTGGGGGTGCACGGCTTCGCGCTTTCGCGGCGCTGCTGGCACTTCCAGCGCCGCGACCTCGCGTCGCTGAGGCTGCCGCGCGTGCGTCAGGTGTACTACGACCACCGCAGCCACGGCCTCTCCGGCGCGGCTTCGGCCGAGACGTCGACCATCGAACAGCTGGCGCGCGACCTCGACTGCGTGCTGCGGTCCGTGGTGCCGGAGGGGCCCATCGTGCTGATGGGGCACTCGATGGGCGGCATGGTCATCATGGAGCTGGCCGCCGAGTTCCCCGAGCTGTTCGAAGACCGCGTCTGCGGGGTTGCCTTCATCGCGACGGCGGCGGGCGAAGTCGGGGCACGCGGGTTGCCGCGTTCGCTGCTGTCGAAGTACAACCCGCTGACACGCGCCGCCGGTGGCCTCGCGGGCTGGCAGCCCGGGCTGGTGGAGTTCGTCCGCGCGGCGGGCGGCCAGCTGACGCGGCAGGCCGTGCGGCGGCTGGCGTTCGGCAGCCGCGACGTCGCGCCCCGGCTCGTCGACTTCATGCTCGAGATGCTGGAAGTGACGCCGGTGCGCGGGCTCGTCAACTTCGTCGACACGCTCGGCAGCCACAACCGCTACGCGGCCCTGGCCGGCCTGAAGCACGCGGAAGTGCTGGTCATCGGCGGCGACTCGGACCGGTTCACGCCGTTCGCGCACGCCGAGCGGATCGCGGCCGAGCTGCCCGACGCGGAGCTGGTCCGCGTCCGCGGCGCCGGCCACATGGTCCAGCTCGAGCAGCCCGAGCTGGTGAACAGCCATCTGATCGATCTCCTGCAACGCTGTTCCGGTGTGGACGGCGAATCCTCGTCCCGGCGAACCTGGTGGTGGCAGCGTTGAGTTTCGTGTTCCCGACCCCCGACGACACAATGGACTTCGGGCGCGCGCTCGGCCGGGTGCTGCGCGCGGGTGACCTGGTCCTGCTGGCCGGCCCGCTCGGCGCGGGCAAGACGACGCTGACCCGCGGCATCGCGGACGGTCTCGGCGTCGGCGGCCGGGTGAGCAGCCCGACGTTCGTGCTGGCCCGCGTCCACCCGGCGGGCGCTCCCGGCGTGCCGTTGGTGCACGTGGACGCGTACCGCCTCGGCGGCGACCTGTCCCAGCTGGACGACCTGGACCTGGACACCGACCTCGAGCGCTCGGCGATCGTGGTCGAGTGGGGCGAGGGTTCGGCGGAGCGCCTGTCGGAGGACTACCTGGTGGTGCGCCTGGACCGCCGCGAGGACGACGTCCGCGAGGTGACGCTCGAACCGCACGGCACCTGGGCCGACCGCGTCCCGGAGCTCGCCCAGACCTCGTGAGTGGTAAGGAGGGTTCTAACCCTCCTTACCACTCACGACCTCGGTAGCTGCTCAGCCGCCGTTGTACTGCTGGTAGGCCGGGGCCCGGAACGTCCGGGCGCCGGCGCCCGCGATCTTGTCGACCGCGCGCAGGAACTTCGGCCCCATCTTCGCGGTGGCCTGCCGGACCGGGTGCGTGGCCCCGAAGTCCTCCGGGCTCGCCTGGCCGTGCGCGAACATCGAGTAGGTCAGCACCGGCTTGCCCGCGGTGTCGAACATGATCCCGGCCTCGTTGCGGCCGTCGTTCAGCCAGCCCGCCTTCGTGGCGATCCTCGCCCGGTCGACGGACGACATCTCCCGCCGGATCCCGTCGGTGAACGCCACCTGCGACCGGAGGATGGACAGCAGGTAATCCGTCGACGCCGCGCTCAGCAACGTGCCCGCGACCAGCGCCTGCAGTAGGTCGTGGGTCTCGCGCGGAGTGGTCTGGCCGAGGAAGTAGCGGTTCGGGTTGGCCACCGGCGTCACCTGGGTCTTGGGGAAGCCCTTGGCCACCAGGATCTGGTTGATCTCGGCCGCCGGGACGACGAGCCCCACCAGCCGGACGCACGTGTCGTCCGAAACCGTGAGGAACAGCGACAGGACGTGGCCCAGCGTGAACGCGCTCGGGTACGCCTTGTCCAGGATGATGATGCCGTCACCACCCGGCACGACGATGCTTTCCGGCACCTGGACCTGCTGGTCCAGGGTGAGCAGGCCGCGGTCGATCTTGTCCATCAAGGTGACCGCGACGGCCACCTTGTTGACGCTGTACGCCTCGACGACCTCGTCGGACGCCACGTCCACGGCCGCTTGGCCGGCCACGCTGATGTAGGAGTTCCAGGTGCCACCCGCCTCGGCGGCCGCGGCGTCGTAGACGCGCTTCACCTTCTGCCTGGCCCGGTCCGGTGTGGCCGGGCTGGCCTCGATGTCTGCCTCCTGCGCGGACGCGGGAGAGCCGGCCAGAATGCTTCCGGCGGCGACGGCGGTCCCCAAACCGAACGCCGCCCGCCTGTTGAGTCGATACCCCATCGCAAGATCCAACCACGGACGGACCAGCTCGCCCAGGCGTCGTGAGTGTTAAAGAGGGTTCTAACCCTCTTTAACACTCACGACCGCGCGCGCGACGCCCAAGTCCACGAGGTCCTGGGGCCGCAGGTGGAGCTGGTTGGCGATGTCCGGCACCTCTTCGGGCGGGCGCTTGAGGATCGCCGCCGCGGCTTCCGGGGACGTCACCGAGAAGTACGCGTCCGGCGCCACCCACGTCGAACCCGCCGCGGCGAACGCCAGTGCGCCGCCCGAGCCGCCTTCGCCGATCACCAGGGTCGTCACCGGGATCGAGGCCGTCGCCACCGCGCGGAACAGCTCCGCGATCGCGCCACCGACCCCCGCCTGCTCGGCCGCCGCGTCGTTCGCCGCGCCCGGGGTGTCGACCAGCGTCAGCACCGGGATGCCCAGGCGGGACGCCAGCCGCACCAGCCGGGCCGCCGTCCGGAAGCCGGACGGCAACGTCGGCGTGCCGCACTGGGCCGCGTACGCGATCGTCCGGCCGTCGCGCCAGCCGAAGCCGCAGGCGACACCCGGGTCCGCGCCGCCGACGCGGTCGCCGCTGATGTCCTCCCGCCAGTCGAAGTAGGCGTCGAGGTATTCGGCCGCCCGGGCCCGCTCCGGCGAACGCGCCGCCTGGACCGCCTCCCACCCGGTCTCTGGCGGGGCCGCGGGCCGCAGCGCGGTGGGCGGCGGTGCCGCGGCCGAGGACAGCGCGGTCAGCAGCCGCAGCCACCGCTCCAACGTCACGCCGAGGTCCTCCGGCGCCACGACGGCGTCCACCTGGCCCCAGCCGAGGTGCGCCTCCGCGGTGTACGCCTCCGGCGAGCCCGGCGGGCGCACCCGCGAGCCCGCGAAGCCGACCTGCGCCTCCGGCAGCGCGAGGACGACGTCGGCGCCCGCGCCGAGGGTCGCCCAGCCGCCGCCGGTCGTCGGGTCGCGCAGCACCGAGATCTGCGGGATGCCCACCGAGCGCGTCAGCGCCGACGCCCGCGCCACCCGCTGCAGCTGCATCAACGCGCGCATGCCCTGCTGCATGCGGCTGCCACCGGTCGCGATCAGCGACACCACCGGCAGCCGCACGTCCCGGGCGTGCGCGAACGCCGCCTCGATCCGGTCGCCCGTGCGCTGCCCCAGCGAGCCGCCGAGGAACCCGAATTCGAAGGCGATCAGAACGGCTTCGACGTCGCCGATCTTCGCCGTCCCGCAGACGACCGACTCCTTCTCGCCGGTGCGTTCTTCCGCCGCGGAACGCGCTTCCCGATAGCCCGGCCAGCCGATCGGGCCGTCCGCGGGTTCCTCGCGCAGCGGCGTGGCGAACTCGGTGAAGCCGCATCCGATCGCGCCGACGACCTCGCGCGCCGGCAGCCTAGGCACCGAGGGCCCGCTTCATGACCTTGCCCATGTCATTGCGCGGCAACGCATCCAGGTACCGGACCACCCGCGGGCGCTTGTGCGGCGCGAGCAGCTTCGCAACGTGGTCGGCGAGTTCCTCGGCCGCCGGCGGCTCGCCCGAGGGCACGATCCACGCGACGATCCGCTCGCCGAGGTCGTCGTCCGGCTCGCCGGTGACCGCCGCTTCGGCGACGCCGGGGTGTTCGAGCAGTGCGTTCTCGATCTCGCCCGCGCCGATCTTGTAGCCGCCGCTCTTGATCAAGTCGGTGGCCTTGCGCCCGACGATCTTCACGTACCCGTCGGCATCGCGCGTGGCCATGTCGCCGGTGCGGAACCAGCCGCCGTCGAACGCGGCCGCGGTCGCGTCCGGCCGGTTGAGGTACCCGGTGAACAGGTTCGGGCCGCGGACCTGGATCTCGCCGACCGTCTCGACGTCTTCGATCACTTCACCGGCGTCGCCGACCAGCCTGAGTTCGACGCCCCGCAGCGGCACGCCGACCGTGCCGGGCTTGCGTTCGCCGTCCGCGCGGACGCTGGTGTTCATCAGCGTCTCGGTCATCCCGTAGCGCTCGACGACCTGCTGGCCGGTCGCCGCGGTGATCCGCTGGTGGTCGTGCACCGGCAGCGCCGCGGATCCGGAAACCAGGAGCCGCGCTTTCCGGAGCGCTTCGGCCAGCGCGGCGTCGGAGCCGACCTCGCCGGCGATCCGGTGGTACATCGTCGGGACGCCGAACAGCATCGTGGCGCCGTTCGAGAGTTCGCGCGCGACGCCCTCGGTGGAGAACCGGCCGAGGTGGCGCACCGAGCCGCCGCGGCGCAGCGGGCCGAGGATGCCGAGGATCAGCCCGTGCACGTGGAAGAGGGGAAGCGCGTGCACGAGGACGTCGTCGGCCGTCCAGCCCCAGGCGTCCTCCAGGGCGTCCAACGTGGTCGCGAGCGCGCGCCGGGGGAGCACGACGCCCTTCGGCGGCCCGGTGGTGCCCGAGGTGTAGACGATCAGCGCGGGCGACTCGGCGTCCGGTTCGTCCGAGATCGGCGTTGTCCCGCCGGTCAGCGGGATGTCCTGCCGGGGCAGGGCGGCCAGGCCGGACGGCAGCTCGACGCCGGGTTCGGCCAGGACGAGCGCCGGTTCGCTGTCGGCGAGGATGTGGGCGAGCTCCCGTTCGCCGATCTTCGGGTTGAGCGGCACCGCCGGCACCCCGGCGAGCAGCGCGGCGACGACCGCGACGCTCGTGTGCAGGGTCGGCGTCGCCCACACCGCGACCCGGCCGTCCGGCAGGTCGCGGGCGAGACCGCCGGCGACGGCGGCGAGATCGTCGTAGGTCAGGGCGTGGTCGCCGAAGCGCAAGGCAACCTCGGCGGCACCGGCGACGAGCGTGGGGAACAACGGGTCGGGCACCGCGGGGACCTCCCAGTGTCGGACTCCAACCGCACGTTACCGTGCCGATCCGTCCCCTGCAGCAAGCGGCCTAAGGCGCTGGTCGTAGGCTGGGACACCGTGTTGGTACTGGCGATCGATACCTCGACCCCGGCGGTCACCGCGGGCGTCGTCGCGCTGGACGGCGGCTTGGTCGAGACGCGCGGTGACCGCGTCACGGTCGACCCCCGCGCCCACGGAGAGCTGATCACGCCGCACGCGCTGGCGGCCGCCGAAGCCGCGGGCGTGACCCTCAAGGACCTCGACGCGATCGTCTCCGGCGTCGGGCCGGGGCCGTTCACCGGCCTGCGGGCCGGCATGGCCACCGCCGCCGCGCTGGGCTACGCGCTCGGCATCCCGGTGTACCCGGTCTGCAGCCTGGACGCGCTGGCCGCCGACGTCCTGCCGGGGGACAACGCTTTCCTCGTGCTGACCGACGCCCGGCGCCGCGAGGTCTACTGGGCCGCCTACGACGCGCAGGGGCGCCGCACCGACGGCCCGCACGTCCAGCGCCCCGCCGACCTCGGCACGGACATCGAGGTGGCGGCCGGCGACGGCGCGCTGCTGTACGCGGACGCGCTCGGCGTCCGGCCGGTCGAGCCGCGCTTCCCGTCGCCCGCCGGGCTGGTGAAGGTCGCGCAGGCCGCGTTGCTGGCGAAGGAGCCGCCGGGCCCGCTGACGCCGTTGTACCTGCGACGTCCCGACGCCGCCGAGCCCGCGGCGCCGAAACGGGTGACCGCTCCGTGAGACTCGAGCCGCTGCGCCGCATGGACATCGCCCGGTGCGTGGAGATCGAGAAGATCCTGTTCCCCGGCGACGACCCGTGGAGCGCCCGCGCCTTCCACTCGGAGCTGGACGCGGGCAACTTCTACCTGGCCGCCCGCCCGGACGAGGGCGACGAGCTGCTCGGGTACGCCGGCCTGGCCGTCGTCGGGCGCCGCCGCGGCGAGTACGAGGCGACCGTGCACACCATCGGCGTCGCGCCCGAGTACCAGGGCCAGGGCATCGGCAAGGCGCTGCTGCAGGCGCTGCTGGCGCGGGCCGACGAGTTCGAGGCACCGGTGTTCCTCGAGGTCCGCACGGACAACACGACCGCGCTCGGCCTGTACGAGCGCCACGGCTTCGAACGGCTCGGCATCCGGAAGCGCTACTACCAGCCTTCCGGCGCCGACGCGTACACGATGGTCCGCCCGGCGCGGACGCGAGACGGGGTGGCGGGCTGATGGCACGCATCATCATGGGCATCGAGAGCTCGTGCGACGAGACCGGCGTCGGCCTGGTCCGCCTGCACGACGACGGCACGGTCGAGCTGCTGGCCGACGAGGTGGCCTCCAGCGTCGAGCAGCACGCGCGGTTCGGTGGTGTGGTGCCCGAGGTCGCCAGCCGCGCGCACCTGGAGGCGATGGTCCCGACGACCGAGCGCGCGTTCGCCACGGCCGGGCTGTCGATGTCCGATGTGGACGCGATCGCGGTGACGGCGGGGCCGGGCCTGGCGGGCGCGCTGCTGGTCGGCGTCTCGGCGGCGAAGGCGTACGCGACGGCGCTGGACGTGCCCCTGTACGGCGTCAACCACCTGGCCGGGCACATCGCGGTGGACACGTTGCAGCATGGGCCGTTGCCGACGCCGTGCCTGGCGTTGCTGGTTTCCGGCGGGCACACGCAGTTGTTGCGGGTCGACGACATCGCTTCGTCGATCACCGAGCTGGGGTCCACTGTGGACGACGCGGCGGGGGAGGCGTACGACAAGGTCGCACGGGTGCTGGGCCTGCCGTACCCGGGTGGGCCGCCGATCGACAAGGCGGCCAAGAACGGCGATCCGGCCGCGATCGCGTTCCCGCGCGGGATGACGGGTCCGCGGGATGCCGCGTTCGACTTTTCCTTCTCCGGTTTGAAGACCGCGGTGGCGCGGTGGGTCGAGGGTGCCGCGCGGCGGGGGGAGGAGATTCCGGTGGATGACGTCGCGGCGTCGTTCCAGGAGGCTGTCGCGGATGTGTTGACGGCCAAGGCGGTTCGTGCTGCGCAGGAGCAGGGGATCGACACCATGGTGATCTCCGGTGGCGTGGCGGCCAATTCGCGCCTTAAGGAGTTGGCGGCGGAGCGTTGTGCTGCTGCGGGGATTGAGCTGCGGGTTCCTCGGCCTCGGCTGTGTACGGACAACGGTGCGATGATTGCCGCTCTGGGGGCGCATGTCGTGGCTGGTAAGCGGCCGACTGCGCCTTTGGAGTTCAGTGCCAATCCGGCTTTGCCGGTTAGTGTGGTTTCGCTGTAGCTCCTGGGAGGTTGAGGGGCACCCGGCGAGTGAGCCGGCTTTCCCCGCCACCCCGAAGCCTGGATTGTGACTACGGCCGACGGCGCCGCGTCAAGGCGGGAAAGCGTGCCTTGACCCGGCGCCGTCGGCCGTGTTGTGGCTTCGGATCGGGGTTGCGGGGGTGTGGGTCCCGTGGTCCGGTTGGCGACGCTGCCGCTGGCGGGTTGCCGTGCGGCGGGGTTGCCGTGCGGTGGGGCGGTTGCCGTGGGGCGGGTCGCGCTAGGAAGCCGTCGCCGGGGTCACGGCCCTCACGCCCAGCAGTTCCTCGATCGCCGCCACCGCCAGCGCTGCCGCATTGCCCTCGCCGTAAGGGTTTCCCACCTGGGCCGGGCGTAATTCTCCGCTCAGCAGGCGCGCCGCCAGGTCCACGATTCGGGCGGTGTCCGTGCCCGACAGCCACGCGCAGCCCGCCTCCACCACCTCGGCGCGCTCGGTCACGTCGCGCAGCACCACCACCGGGGTGCCGAACGTCGGGGCCTCCTCCTGGATGCCGCCCGAATCCGTCAAGACCAGGGCAGCCAGCCTCAGCGCGCGGACCAGGTCCGGGTACTCCAGCGGGTCCGTCACCGTCACCCGGGGGAGGCCGGCCAGCGCCGCCTCCACCTGGGCGCGGACCTGGGGGTTCGGGTGCGCCGGGAACAGCACCTGGACGTCCGGGTGCTCGGCCACGATCAGTTGGACCGCCGCCAGCGTGCGCTCCAACGGCTCGCCCCAGGACTCCCGGCGGTGGGACGTCACCAGCACCAGCCGCTCGCCCGCCTCCGCGAGCTCCATCTCCAGCAGCGCCAAGGCCGTGTCGCGGGCCGGGAGGTCGCGGGCCGCGATTTCCAGCACCGCGTCGACCACCGTGTTGCCCGTGACCGCGATCTGTTGCCGCGCAACGCCTTCCGCGCGCAACGCCGCCGCCGCGGCGAGGGTCGGGGCCAGGTGCAACGCCGCGATGCGGGACACCATCTGCCGCGCGCCCTCCTCCGGGAACGGCGCCGCGAGGTCGTGCGTGCGCAGCCCGGCCTCCAGGTGGACCACCGGGATGCCCAGCCAGAACGCCGCCAGTGCGCCGGCGAGCGTCGTCGTCGTGTCGCCCTGGACGACGAGCGCCGCCGGGGAGTGGCGGCGCAGCACGTCGTCGAGTGCCGGCAGCAGGCCCGCCACCAGCTCGGCCTGGCTGCCCGTCACCCGCGGTGGCACGTCGAGCCACGCGTCCACGGCCAGCCCGAACGGCTCCAGGGCCTGCTCGACCATGCCCGGGTGCTGCCCGCTGTGGACCACCACCGGGCGCAGCACCGGATGCGCCGCCAGCGCCAGGGCCAGTGGCGCGAGCTTGACGGCTTCCGGCCGCGTTCCGGCCAGCAACATCACGTCCACCCCGCGTCGCCCCTTCTCCACATCACTCAGTGTCCAGCAAATTTCGACCCGCGGGGCCGCCGGCGTGCGAGGGGCACACGCCGGCGGCCCGCTTCCTCAATCCCGCGCCCGGGAGAGACGGCGGTTGCGGCGGTGGACGGCGATCAGCGCGACGGTCCCGAGCAGGACCAGCAGCACGCCGACGGCCAGCCACCACCCGATGTCGGCACCGGTGGCGGCGAGGGTCCCGACCCCGCCACCGGCCACGCCGACTCCGGCGCCCGGCATCTTGTACATCCGGACCTCGCTCAGGCCTGCGCGGAACGGCGGCGGAAGATGCGCGTCCCGACCGGCACCGCGACGGCGCCGAGCAGGCCGAGCCCGATCCAGAGCCCGGCGCCGGACGCCAGCGGCATCGGCGGCGCGGCCGGGCCGCAGGTCGCCGACGACACGACCACGTCACCCGAGCCGAGCGCCTTGAGCCCGCCGCCGAGCAGCTTCACGTGGACGGCGTTCACGGTCAGGCTGCCGTCGGGGTTCTTCACCTGCTCGTTGAGGATGATCGTCGCGACGTTGAGGTCGCCGAGACCGACCTTGATCTGCGTGTTCGCCGCCGGGGCCGCGTCGACCGCGCCGACGCTGCCGAGGTTCGCGCCGACCAGTTTCGTGCTGCCTTCGACACCCTTCTGCGTCGCGGTGCAGACGGCCTCGACGAGCTTGATGCCGACGTTGCCGAGCGCGGCCTTCAGCAGCGGCAGCCCGACGTCGGCGGTGCTCGCTTTCGCCGTCACCGCACCGGAATTTTCGTCGCGCTTGGCCTCGGTGTTGATCGCGCCGGCGGTGAGGACGCCCTTCAGGTCGACCTTCGCCAGGCTGCTGCTGGCCGGCCCCGCGGTGCTCGCGGCCGCGAACGGGCCTGCCTTCACCGCTTCCCGGCCGAGCAGCTTGACGTCGACCTTGACGCCGTACGCGGATCCGTCGCCGGGGGCCGCCGATGCGGGGGCCGCGCCGGCGAGCACGACGCTCGCCACGACCGCGGCGAGCAGGCCGCCGCGGCGCACGAGGGAGCTCTTCATCAAGTGGTCCTCCGAATTCGCTGGATTTATCCGGGGTGCGTGACGGCGGCGCGGATCGAACTCGCTGGCCTCGACTCGGCACGCGGATCGACTATCGCGAAGACCGCGCCGAATAGCACACATAATTTCCCGAATCACCGGATCGGGTAAGGCTCGCTGCCGTTTCCGCTGGTCGTTTTCGACATCACTCGATCGGCGTAACAAGTTCGGCGAAGGTCCAGCCGATTGGGCGGCTTTTCCATCCCTCCGAGTGGAAACGGGCGGCACACATGTCCTACGCTCGCCGGTGCCCGCAACTTGATCGGGAAATCGACACCGAGAGGAACGTCGTGGCGGTAGCGAGCGCTCCGAACTCAGGAATGACACGGTTTCCGCTGGTCGCGGCGCTGGGTGCGCTGGCCGCCGCGGGGGTGGTGGTGGTGCTGGCCGAGCGGTTCTACCGCGAGCTGGAAGTGCGGCTCGCCGGCGCCATCCTCGATCTGTTCACTACATCGGGTGGCTATGTGGTACCCGATCGGGAATCTGTTTACTTTGGGTTGACGAGCGCTGCTCCGTTCGGGTTGAGAATGACGCCGGAATGTTCGTCGGCGTTCCTTTTGCTCCCGCTGCTCGTTGTGACGATGGTCATGCTGTACTTCCGGCCGTCGAATGCGCGGCGCCTGTTCTTTTCGCTCGGCATTTCGGCGCTCGTCGTCGTACTGGTGAACCAGCTCCGCATTCTGACGATCGTCGGGCTGGTGCACGCCTTCGGCACCGACGAGGGCTACTACTGGGGCCACACGCTGCTCGGTTCGATGGTCAGCGTGTTCGGCGGCGCCGTCTCGATCGTCCTGTTCGTCTGGCTGGCCACGCGGAAGAAGAAGGCATGAGCGTCAAGGTCCTGCTGGCGATCACGCAGGCGTTCGCGCTGACCATGAGCGTGGCGTTCCTCGTCTACGTCGTGGTGATCGTGGTGCCGTACCTGCGCCGCAAGCCCGGCCCGGCCGGCGACCCGGACGGCTTCACCTGGCACTTCTTCGTGCCGTGCCGCGACGAGCAGACCGTCATCCGCGAAACCGTCCGCTACCTGCGGACGAACTTCCGCAAGGCGCACGTCTGGGTCGTCGACGACGACTCGGAGGACCGCACCGCCCGCGTGGTCCGGATGCTGTGGCGGCGCCACGGCGGCTACGACCCGTACCTGCACCTCGTCCCGCGCGTGCGCCCCGAAGCCCGCACCGGCAAGGGCGACGCGCTCAACGCGGCCTACCGCGCCCTGAACGACTGGATGGGCCCGGACGCGAGCCGCGACGACGTCGTCGTGGTGGTCGTCGACGCCGACGGCCGCCCGGCCCCGAACTGCCTCGAGGTCTGCGCGGCGGACCACCTCTTCGGCGACCCGGGGATCGGCGCGGTTCAGCTCGACGTGTGGATGGGCAACACCGACACCCCGCCGCCGGGCCGCAACCCGGTGGGCCGCTGGTTCGGCCTGAAGCTCGCGCAGCTGCAGGACCTGGAGTTCCGCACGGCGATCGCGGCGATCCAGACGTCCCGCGGGTTCACCGGCACCATCTCCATGGGCGGCAACGGCCAGTTCACCCGCCTCACCGCGCTGGACTCGATCGCCGGCGAGGCCGGGGAGCCGTGGCGCGGCTCGCTGCTGGAGGACTTCGAGCTCGGTGTCCACCTGCTCACCGCGGGCTGGCGCACCGGGTTCACCCCGGATTCCCATGTGTCCCAGGAAGGTCTGTACAGCCTGCGGCGGTTCCTCGTGCAGCGCACGCGGTGGGGTCAGGGCACCATGCAGTGCGCCCGGTACCTCCGGCGGATCTGGGATTCCCCGCACGTCAGCACGCTCGGCGCGGCGGAGATGATGTACTACCTGGCCCAGCCGTGGCTGCAGCTGCTCGGCTCGCTGCTGTACCCGATCCCGTTCATCCTGCTGGTGGTGGGCACCGCGGGCGACCCGGCGCAGATGTGGACGTGGTTCACCGGCGGCGCCTGGATCCTGTTCGCCATCTACGGCTCGTTCGGGCTGCTGCCGTTCCTCGTCTGGGGCCCGATCTACCAGCTGAAATGCTTGCGCAGCAGGAACATCCTGCGCGGGCTGGGGATGGGCTTCGCGTACGCCGCGTACATCTACACGTTCTACGTGACGTCGTGGCGCGCGCTGTTCCGGCTCGTCCGCGGGCGCAACGGCTGGGCGAAGACGCGCCGCAACACCGAGCAGGCGGCCGGGGTGAAGGTCGCGCTCGACGCGTGAGCGCGACCTCCACCGGAGCGATCAGAACGCCGGGATGATCCGGACGTCGTCGGCCTTGACGAAGGCGATCCGGTGCCCGAACTGGATCTGGACGTACTTGAGCTTGCCCTTCACCACCACGTGGTCCGCCGGGTCGAAGGTGGTCGCCCAGTAGTACTCGGAGCCCACGGTCCCGCCCGAGGAGTACTTCTGGCCGGCGGAAAGGGTGTACGGCAGCGGCGTGATGGCCTGCACGGTCACCCCGGCCGGGTAGGCCTCCGGCTCGGGGTAGGCGCGGCCGTAGACCGGCACCGTCGCGAGGCCCGGCTTCGGCGTCGCGACCCAGCCGATCGCGGGCTTCGCGACCCGGGCGTTGCGCGGGTTGTGGAACCAGCCCTTCTGGCCGAGGTACCAGATCGCCGTCCAGTCGCCGCGGACCTCGGCGACGGCGTACCGCTGCCCGGTCGCGACCCGGCTGCCGACGTCGGAGACGTCCATGGTCGACGGCGTCCCGTTCGGGTGCAGGCCGACGTCGACCAGCAGCGGCGAGGACTCACTCGGCTCCGAGTGCAGCACGACGGCCTCCGAGCCGCGCGGGGTGCACGGCGTCCCGGGGCTGTCGCAGCCGGTGAACGCGGGCTGGTTCTTCGCGAAGTCCGGGTCGATGGTGATCAGCGACGAGCCGGGCAGGCCGAACCCGCCGAGCGGCGCGCCCAGCAGGTCGAAGTAGTGCGACCAGTCCCAATAGGGGCCCGGGTCCCAGTGCATGCCCGCGATCGTCGACGGGACCGTGCCCGGCACGTTGTCGTGGCCGATGATGTGCGCGCGGTCGAGCGGGATGCCGTACTTGCGCGCCAGGTAGCCGACGAGCTTCGCGCTCGTGCGGTACATCGCCTCGGTGTACCAGGTGCCCTTCGCGGCGAAGCCCTCGTGCTCGATGCCGATGGACTTCGCGTTGACGTACCAGTTCCCGGCGTGCCAGGCGACGTCCTTGGTCGGCACGTGCTGCGCGATCAGGCCGTCGGCCGAGCGGATGGTGTAGTGCCAGCTGACGTAGGTCGGGTCCTGGACGAGGTCGAGGACGTTGGCCCAGTAGCCCTCGGTGTCGTGGATGACGATGTGGTCGATCTGCTGGCTCTCGGGCCGGTTCGCGAGGTCGTGGTTGCCGTAGTCGTCCTTCGGCAGCTCCTGGTACGGCGCCGGGACGGACTCGCAGGTGACCCGGCGCGGGCACTCGACGCCGGCCGGCGTCTGCTCGGCGTGCTGCGGGACGACGACGTCGGGCGTCGGGGCCAGCGTGACCTGCTGGCCGTCGTCGGTCGTCCGGGTGGTGCCGGTCTTGATCGTGTCGAAGACCTCGTCGGCGAAGGTCTGCGCCGCGGCCTGGTCCGCGGAGCCGCTGTAGCGCGCGACCGCGGTGTACCAATTGCCGTCGGTGTTGTATTTCGCGAGGAGGGCCGCGCCGCCGCGGATGTTCTGCGCTGGGTCCGTACGCAGCGTTTGTGCGTCGGTTCGGAGCAGCCGCGCGGCCTCGTCGACGGTCTGCAGCGTGGGCGGCGGGGCGGCCGGCCCGGCCTGCGGCCGCACGGCCGGGCGGGCGTCGTCACCCCTGGCGTCTTCGGTGCCCTCGTCGTGGTGCGTGCCGGCGACACCGGCCGCGCGGAGGTCGGTGAGGTGCATGGGGCCGTACCCGGCGGACGTGCTGGGGGTGCCGCCGTTCGTGTCCCAGCGCGACTCGAGGTAGGAGACGCCGAGGAGGATGTTCTCCGGGACGTTGAACTCCTTCGCGGCCGCGGCGAAGTCGCGTTGGCGTTGTGACGTCGTGCCGGCGTGGGCCGGGGTGGCGAGGCCGGTGAGGAGGACGGCGGCCGCCGTGATGGCTGCGGCTCTCGGGAGTGATCCGGTCGACATGGGCATAAACCCCCAGGGTTCGGGTGCCAGAGGTGAGAACCTAACCAGAAACTCACCACGGAGGTAAGGTCCGGTGGGGGTAAAGCGGCCGGTCAGACGGGCTGTGGGGTGCCTTCTCGCACGTCGGGTGGACCCTCCTTGCGAAGCTGGCACTCACGTGGCTAGAGTGCTAAATGCACGGCCCGACAGCCCCGGCACCCGCGACGGCGGGGGTGGTAGAGCCGTAACCACATCCTGCCAACGCTTTCGACGACCGTGGAGGTCAACCCGGTGAGCGTGAACATCAAGCCGCTCGAGGACAAGATCGTCGTCCAGACGAGCGAGGCCGAGGAGACGACCGCTTCCGGCCTCGTCATCCCCGACACCGCCAAGGAGAAGCCCCAGGAGGGCAAGGTTCTGGCCGTGGGCCCGGGCCGGATCGACGACAAGGGCAACCGCGTCCCGCTCGACGTGAACGTCGGCGACGTCGTCATCTACTCCAAGTACGGCGGCACCGAAGTCAAGTACAACGGTGAGGACTACCTGATCCTGTCCGCCCGCGACGTGCTGGCCGTCATCAACTGACGTCCGCTCGCAGCGCATGACGCCCCGGGCCCCGCAGAACGCCGGGGAGCGGGGCGTTCTTGCGTCCAGAGAAAGGTAAGCGGAACACGCTATGCCCAAGCAGATCAACTTCGACGAGGACGCTCGTCGCGCGCTGGAGCGCGGGGTGAACAAGCTCGCCGACGCGGTCAAGGTCACCCTCGGCCCGCGCGGCCGGCACGTCGTGCTCGACAAGAAGTTCGGCGGCCCGACCATCACCCTCGACGGCGTGACCGTCGCCCGTGAGGTCGAGCTCGACGACCCGTTCGAGAACCTCGGCGCGCAGCTCGCCAAGAGCGTCGCCACCAAGACCAACGACGTCGCCGGCGACGGCACCACCACCGCGACCGTGCTCGCGCAGTCGCTGGTGAAGGTCGGCCTGCGCAACGTCGCGGCCGGCGCCAACCCGACCTCGATCGGCCGCGGCATCGAGGCCGCCGCGGAGAAGGTCATCGAGGTCCTCAAGGCCAAGGCCACCCCGGTCAAGGGCCGCGAGAACATCGCCCAGGTCGGCACCGTGACCTCCCGCGACGCCAACATCGGCGCCCTGCTCGGCGAAGCCGTCGAGAAGGTCGGCGAGGACGGCGTCATCACCATCGAGGAGTCGTCGACCCTGGCGACTGAGCTGGTGATCACCGAGGGCGTCCAGTTCGACAAGGGCTTCCTCTCGGCGCACTTCGCGACCAACCCGGAGGAGCAGAAGGCGATCCTCGAGGACGCCTACGTCCTGCTGCACCGCGAGAAGATCTCGGCCCTGGCCGACCTGCTGCCGGTGCTGGAGAAGGTCGTCGAGGCCAAGAAGCCGCTGCTGATCATCGCCGAGGACGTCGACGGCGAGGCGCTGTCCACCCTCGTGGTGAACTCGCTGCGCAAGACGATCACCGCCGTCGCAGTCAAGGCGCCGTTCTTCGGCGACCGCCGCAAGGCGTTCCTGGACGACCTCGCGGTCGTCACCGGCGGCGAGGTGATCTCCGCGGAGATCGGCCGCAAGCTGTCCGACGTCGACCTCGGCGCGCTGGGCAAGGCCCGCCGCATCGTCGTCACCAAGGACGACACCACGATCGTCGACGGCGCCGGCTCCAAGGACGCCATCGCCGGGCGGGTCGCGCAGATCCGCAAGGAGATCGAGACGACCGACTCCGACTGGGACCTCGAGAAGCTGCAGGAGCGGCTCGCGAAGCTCGGCGGCGGTGTCGCGGTCATCAAGGTCGGCGCGGCCACCGAGACCGAGCTGAACGAGCGCAAGCACCGCATCGAGGACGCCGTGGCTTCGACCAAGGCGGCCGTCGAGGAGGGCATCCTGCCCGGCGGCGGTTCGGCGCTGGTCCACGCGGTCAAGGAGCTCGAGGGCGGCCTCGGCCTCTCCGGTGACGAAGCCACCGGCGTCCGGATCGTCAAGGACGCGCTGGTCGCGCCGCTGTTCTGGATCGCGACCAACGCGGGCCACGAGGGCGCGGTCATCGTCAACAAGGTGCAGGAGCAGGGCTGGGGCCAGGGCTTCAACGCGGCCACCGGCGAGCTGACCGACCTGCTGGCGGCCGGCATCGTCGACCCGGTCAAGGTGACCCGGTCCGCGGTGGCGAACGCCGCCTCGATCGCGCGTCTCGTGCTGACGACGGAGTCGTCGGTCGTCGAGAAGCCGGCCGAGGAAGAGCCCGCCGCGGCGGGCCACGGCCACTCGCACTGATTTCCGACGAAGCGGGGCGGCACTCCCTCCGGAGTGCCGCCCCGCTTTCGTGCTTCGAAGGGCACGGAGGGCGGCACCCCACCCGGTGCCGCCCTCCGATGTCTGTGGCGCGCTCAGCCGCCGGACATGCTGAGCGCGCGTTTGTCCGATTTGATGATGTGCTCGCGTTCGGACTCCGAGAGCCCGCCCCAGATGCCGTACGGCTCGTGCACCGCCAGCGCGTGGCTGCGGCACATCTCCAAGACCGGGCAGCTCAGGCAGACGGCTTTCGCTCTGGCCTCCCGCCGGGCCCGCGCCGGGCCGCGCTCGCCGTCCGGGTGAAAGAAGGACGCGCTGTCCATCCCCCGGCACGACCCTTCGAGCTGCCAGTCCCACATGTCGGCGTTGGGTCCTGGGAGCCTGCGCGTGTCTGCCATCCTGACCGCCTCCGTCATCCGGTCGATGCCGCTAGCTGCTCTGCTGTGGTGCCGATACTCCATTCGGTGCAACGGCGGTAACGTTAGAAGCGCGCCAATAGTTGTTCAAGCGATCCGGCGCGATTCAGCCGTTAGGCATCCCCCGGATGTGTGAGCAGGGCTTTCACCTCCGGTTGCCGACCGCGCTGGGGGCCTGGATATTGAGGCTCGTGGGAGCTGGGTCGGGCACCGAAGAACCCACCCTGCCGGTGGCCTCGGTCGCCCGCCGGCTCGGGGTCGCGCCGTCCACCCTCCGAACCTGGGACCGCCGCTACGGGCTGGGGCCCAGCCGGCACACCGACGGCCGTCACCGCCGCTACGGCACGTCCGACATCGGCCGCCTCGAACTGATGCAGCGAGCGTTGCTGAGCGGCGCGTCGACGGCCGAGGCGGCGCGCTACGCCCTCGAGCAGATCCCCCGCTCCGGGCCGCCCCAGCCGGAGGAGCCCGGCGAACTGCCCGGGTCTTCGGTCGAGGACGACGGGCACGAGGTCCGCTCCCGCCTGGCGCGGAGGCTGAGCACGGCGGCGCTGGCCATGGACGTCGGCGCGGTCCAGCGGATGCTCGCGGACACCATCGCCGAGCTCGGCGTGCTCCCGGCGTGGACGGGCGTGATCGAGCCGGTGCTGTCGGCGCTCGGGGCGCGCTGGCGCGGGGCGAGCGCGGGGGCGGAGGTGGAGTACCTGCTCGCGGAGTGCGTGTTCGCGGCCCTGGTCCGCGCGACCCCGGTGCTCGACGAGCCCCGCAACACCCGCCCGGTCCTCCTCGGTTGCGTCCCGGACGAGCGCGACTCGATGCCGATGTACGCGCTGGCGGCGTCCCTGGCGGGGCGGCGGATCGGCGCGCAGCTGTTCGGGGTCCCGCTGCCGGCCGAGGTGCTGGCGGTGGCGGTCCGCCGCAGCGCGCCGGCCGCGGTGGTGCTGTGGGCCCACGGCCGCGGGGTGGCGGACGCGCGCCTGTTCGCCCGCGTCTCGCGCGGCCGTCAGCGGAGCCGGTTGTTCGCGTGCGGCCCGGGCTGGGACCCGGCGGGCCTGCCGGACAAGGTGGAGCTCCTGACGGACCTCCCGAGCGCGGCGGACCGCATCGAGCACGTCCTGGTCGGCGGGCGCCCCTAGTGGCGTGCGTCGCAAGTTGCGTGACGCTCGAGCCGAGCGCCCCAATGTGGCGGGGGGGGGGGGGGGGGGCCCCCCCCCCCCCCGGCGTAAAATTTTGACATGAAACAAACCACAAAGGAGACCTCCTCGGGGGGGCCCGCTCCGAACAGCAAGCACACCCG
>NZ_JBSGBK010000086.1:0-35640 GCF_053601215.1 Amycolatopsis sp. NPDC004772 | reverse complement strand
CTCCGGGGTCGCGTGGGCTTGTTACAACAGGCTCCAACCCCCCCCACCCCCCCCTCACGACCGGGTGGCGATCAAGTGAGCGCGAGCGCCACCTCGTCCGAACCGAGGATGCCCCGGCGGAGGTTCTGCACCCGCTCGGACGGCTCCAGGCCCAGTTCCCCGTGCAGCGCGTGCCGCAGGCGCTCGAAGACCTCCAGCGCTTCCACCCGGCGGTCCACGCGGTGCAGCGAGAACATCAGGTACTCGTGGAAACGCTCGTGGTACGGGTGCTGGTGCACGAGCATCGACAGTTCACTGACCAGCTCCCGATGCCGGCCCAGGCGCAGCTCGCTTTCGATCCGCAGTTCCCGGGCGGCCACCCGGCGCTGCTCCAGCCGGGTGATCTCCGATCTGAGCGGCAGCCCGTGGTCGATCTCCGGCAGCACCGGGCCGGTCCACAGCTTTTCCGCCCGCCGCAGCAGTTCGACGGCCCGCTCGTCGTCGCCGCCGGCCGCGGCGCGCTCGCCCGCGGTGGCCAGGCCGAGGTATTCGTGGAGGTCGAAGAAGCAGTCCGCGAGCTGGAACCGGTAGCCCTCGCTGCGCGTCACCAGCACCTCGGTGCGCACGTGGGCGGGCGGCAGGTGCAGCTCGCGGGCGAGCCGGCGGCGCAGGTTGAGGATGTAGGTCTGCAGCGCGGTGCGCGCCCGCCGGGGCGGCTCGGCCGGCCACAGTTCGTCGATCAGCTGGTGCACCGGGACGACGCGCGCGTAGTTGAACAGCAGAAGGGCGAGCACTTCACGTTCTTTGGGTGCGCTGGGCGCGGCTTCGCTGCGATGTCGCCCACGGATGGACAAGTTGCCCAGGATCGTGATGGTGGTGCGGTCCCCCATGTTTTCTCCTTCGCAGGAAAATGTTCTGCACATCGAATGCGGAAGAGTTGTCTTCCGAATTGCCGGACACATTCGGAGCGCATCCCCGGAGCGCCCGTCCGTCAACAACCCCCGAACCCGTATTGTACACCGTCCACCTCCCACCAAACGCGATTAATCGAAATCGGCGAAACGGCCGGAAACTGTGAAAAACAGCGGATTCGACACAATCACCGAGCGGATCTCGTGGTGGGCGCCCCGATTCAACGCGGATTCGACCGGCCGATGCCGAGCGTCACGGGGTGGGCATACGGATGGCGGAATGCCGGGCCGGCATTCCGCCATCCGGGTCAGTCCACCGCCGACGGTGCGACACCTGCGGAAGCGGGCGCAAGGCGCACGAACGCCGAGACTCCGGCGGCGAGCAGGTCCGCGGCGGTGACCACGAGCCGGCTCATCGCGACGACCGCCACGACGGCGGACGTCGACGGCCCGGGGAGCGCGGCGGTCAGCGCCAACCCCAGCACGGCCTCCCGCGCCCCGAGCCCGGCGGGCAGCACGACCACCAGCACGCCGGCGACCGACGCGAGCGCGAACCCGCCGGCGAGCACCGCCGCCCCGGGCAGCCCGCCCGCCGGCAGCCCCTGCGTGAGCACGACCAGGTGCAACCCGGCGAGCAGCCACCCGGCCGCCATCAGGCCCAGCGCGCCGAAGACCGCGCGCGGCCCGGGGAGCGTCACGGTCTTTCCCGTGCGGCGCCGGACGATCGCGGCGGCCAGCCGGGTCAGCTGCGGGGCGCCGATGACCAGCAAGCCGCCCGCGAACATCGGCACGACCACCCACCACACCGGCTGGACCGCGGCCAGCGCGGGCACCGCCACCAAGCCGACCGCGAGGCCGGCGACCGTGGACACGAGCACGCTCGCGAGGAACGCGCTGGCCAGCAATCCGGGCGGTTCACGCAGCTTGCGCGCGAGATCGGCGTGCGCGACCGCGGGCCACAACCCACCGGGCAGGTAGCGGCCCAGCCCGGCGACGAAGTACACCTTCGCCGCGACCGGTGTCGCCAGCCGGCAGCCGAACGCCGCGAGCAGCGCCCGCCACCCCGCCATGCCCAGCCACGCGCCCGCCGCCGCGATCGCGACCGCGGCGGCGAACCGGCCCCAGCCCAGCGACGTCACGACTCCGGCGACGTCGCCGCGGTGGGTGAACAGCTGGTACCCCAGGAACCCGAGCACCGCCACGTAGAGGCCGGCCCGCACCACGGCGAAGACCTTGCGCCGGGTCACCGCCCACCGGCCAGCGAGATCCGGGTCCGCTGCAGGTCGTGGTCCGACAGGCCGGACGGGTCGTCGAACCGGTAGTCGTGCACGCGCACGCCCGGCGTGGTCAACGTCCAGTCCAGCCGCCACAGCGGCGCCGACGCCGGCCAGGAGCCCGGGTAGAGCGACGAGCTCGCCCGGCCGGCGTCCACGAGCGTGTCCCGCAGGCCGTCGAGGTCGCCCATCGCCGGGCTGGTGTTGAAGTCGCCCGCGACGAGCAGCGGGTTCGGGTTCGCGGCGACGTCCTCGGCGAGCCCGGCCAGCTGGGCCTTGCGCAGGCCGTCGCGCGTGTGGACGTAGCTGTAGAAGCCCTGGCTCAGCGGATTCCGGGTGACGTCGACCTGCACCGGCAGGTGCACGTTGTACACGGTCAGGACCGACGAACCCACCTGCAGGTCGGTCCGCAGCACCTTCGCGCTCTCGAACACGTCGAGGTAGGACGCTCCGTCGGGCAGGCCGCGGTCCGGGCCCACCCGCGGCTGGGCGAGCACCGGGTAGCGCGACAACGTCAGCAGCTCGCCCCGCGCCACGAGGTGGTAGCCCGGGAACTCCGCGCGCAGCCGGGCGAGGTCGTCCGCGTCCCGGGCGCCGTCGGTCCCGACCTGGTCGACGTATTCCTGCAGCAGGTAGATGTCGGCCGGGTGGGCGTGCAGGTAGGCGTAGAACCGGGCCGGGTCGTCGGTCTGGTCCCAGTACTCGGTGTTCCAGGCGACGACGGTCGGGGCGCCGGCCGGCGCCGCTTCCTCGCCGCCGATCGCCGCCACGTTGACCCCGCTGCGCCCCGCGCCGGCCACCAGCGCGGCCATGGCCAGCACCAGCACCAGCCGGAACGCCGTCTTCGGCACCCGCCTTCGCAACAACCGCGGCACCGCGAGGCCGAGCGCGACCACCGCCGGGCAGACCAGGAAAGCCAGCGGTGGCAGCAGGCCGGGCAGCAGCCACACCCACCCGTCGCCGGTGAACAGCACGTAGGCCAGGGTGAACAGCAGCCAGGCCGCGGCGAGCCCGACCAGCACCCGGGTCGCGGCGCACCAGCGGGCCGGCCGCGGCGGGAGCGGCTGCTCCGGCTCTTCCAGGGTCTCGGCCGTCATGCCGGTGCCTCGTCGTAGATCCGCCGGAACCGCGGGGACAGCACCCACTGCGCCGCGCCGGTCAGCACCCCGGCCGCGATGGCGACGTTGGAGACCAGGTTGGTGCCGACGAAGAAGAGCCCGAAGCCGAAGCCGCGGCGGCGCGCGACGAACCGGTACATCGCCCCGTCGGCGGCGATCGACCCCAGCAGCAGGCCGGCCGGCACGACCGTCCACAGTGGTCCGGCGAGCACCGGCAGCGGCAGGGTCAGGGCCGCGCCCAGCGCGGCCAGGCTGCCGGCCGCGCGGGCGGGCGACTCCGGTCCCTTGCCGAGCTTCTGGCCGCCCGCGAACAGCGGCACCCGCAGCAGCGACCGGGTGAACACCTTGCTCAACAGCACCTTCAGCTTGTCGTCGTGGTCGTGCCGGCCGCGCACCGCGGAGGTGAGCCGGAGTTCGTAGTCCCGGCCCAGCCGCGCACCGTAGTCGGCGTCCTCGGTGTGCCGCAACTTCGCGTTGAACGGCCCGACCGCGGCGAACACCTCGGCCCGCATGGCCATCATCGCCGGGTAGATCCCGGAGATCGGGCCCTCGCAGGCGACCTGGACGTAGTGCAGCTGGAGGCTGCGGTAGCGCTCGACCGCGCCGTCGTCGATCAGCGGGTCGGCGTCGTAGATGCCGCACACCGCGCCGATCCGCTCGTCGGACCGCAGCAGGGTGACCGCGTTCAGGACCGCGTCCGGCGCGAGGCCGACGTCGGAGTCGAGGAAGAAGAACACCTCCCCGGTGGCGGCTTCCGCGCCGACGTTCCGGGCGCCGGCGCAACCCATGTTGACCGGCGTGTGCACCACCTTGGCGCCGAAGGACTGCGCCACCGCGACCGAGTCGTCGGTGCTGCCGTCGTCGACGACGATCACCTCCAGGCGCGGGTACGCCTGCTCGGCCAGCGCGGCCAGGCAGAGCCGCAGGGAGCGTTCGTAGTTGTAGTTGGGGATGATCACCGATACCAGCGGGGTCCGCTCGATCATGGGAGTTCTCCGTCGATCCGTCCGGGGTGGGCGTGCGTGGCGAGCACGTCAGAACAGGGCCTTCACCAGGCTCAGCGCGCCCTGGTTCCACGGGTCGCGCGAGGTGCGGCCGGTGTCGGCGGACGGCTTGCGGGACGGCCGGCGCTGGGTGCACCACCAGCGGTAGGTGTCCAGGATGGCCTGCCGGTTGGACACCCGCGGGACGAACCCGAGGTGCTCGCGGGCCTTGTCGATGCTGACGTAGGAGTCGGCCATCAGCTTGTGCAGCAACCGGCCGTAGACCGGCGACATCTTGTACCGCTGCAGCGTCCGGAGCACGGCCAGCGCCGGCCGGGCCGGCAGCGACACGACCCGCTTACCGTGGCCGGCCGCGTCGAGCACGCACTGGAAGTCCTCGCGGATCGTGCCGAAGTCGGCGGCGCCGAGGTTGTAGGTGTCGTTGGCGACCGCCGCGTCCGCGCCGAGGGTGGTGACGACCGCGTCGACCAGGTCGTCGACGCCGAACATCTGGATCCGCACGTCACCGCGGCCGAGGACGGGGAAGTTGTGGCCTTCGGCGGCCCACTCGAAGAGCATGGCGAACAGGCCCATCCGGCCCGGCCCGAGGAACGTCTTGGGCCGCAGCATCGCCACGCACAGCCCGTCGCTGCGGAAGGCTTCGCAGACCTCCTCGGCGGCCGCCTTGGCCCGGCTGTAGGAATCGACCGGGCGGCGCGGGTACGACTCGGGCGTCGGGACGACGTCCGGCAGGCCGTAGACGGCGGTCGAGGAGATGTGCACCACCCGCGGCACCGCGCGGTCCCGGCTCGCCCGCAGCACGTTGCGGGTGCCGTCGACGATCACCGAGCGGATCTCGTCGTCGCGGTAGCTGGGCAGCGCGGCCGCGCAGTGCACGACGGCGTCGACGTCGGCGACGGTCCGGTCGAGCAGCGCGGCATCGCGGATGTCGCCGCGGACCTCGGTGACCCCGGCCCGGGGTTCCCGCGGCGGGTTCAGGTCCAGGCCGACGACCTCGGCGCCGTCGGCCCGCAGCCGCCGGACGAGGTTGCCGCCCAGCATCCCGCTGCTGCCGGTGACCAGGACCCGGGTCACCACTGGGCCCTCACGCGGTCCTTGACGAACTTGCCGAGCAGCCGCGGCAGGCCCTTGGCGAGGGTCTTGCCCAGCGCGTCGAGGAACAGCTCGATCTCCTCGCGGCCGACCACCAGCGACGGCGCGACCACCAGTGGCGTGTCGCCGTTGGGGCTGAAGTACGTCAGGATCCCGTGCTCGCGGTAGAGCTCGCTGATCACCGCGCTGGTCACGAGCTTCGTGCGGAACTTCGGGTCCTTGGCGAACCCGGACGGCGCGAGCCGGGCGGCCATGCTGAGGATGGCGGGCCCGTTGTCGAGGAAGACGCCGAACAGCGAGCCGGTGCCGGTCACCCGCGTGATCGTGTCGGGGAACTCCTTCTGCAGCCGTTCCAGGCCGGTGCCGAGCACCGCTTCGATCTCGCGCGCCCGGCGCGGAAAGTCCTCCTCCACCACGATGTTGACGGCCTCGATGGCGGTCGCGGTCTCTTCGCCGAAGCCGTAGTAGGTGGTGGTGTGCAGGATGACGTCGCCGAGCCGGTCGTAGGCCTGGCGGAACAGCGGCTCGCGCACGGTGTAGCCGGAGATCGACGCCTTGCCGCCGCCGAAGGACTTCGAGTAGGTCAGGATGTCGGGCACCAGGCCTTCGTGGCGCATGAAGTAGAAGAGGCTGCCGGTCTTGCCCCAGCCGGTGTAGATCTCGTCGAAGATCAGCACGATGTCTTCCGCGGTGCAGAGCTCGCGCAGTTCGCGCAGCGCTTCTTCGCTCCAGTGCCGCATGGTGGAGGCGCTGAACGGCTCGACGAGGAGCGCGTAGACGTCGGAGGTCCCGTCGGCCCGGCGGTGCGTGGCCACCAGTTCGCGGACGGCTTCGACGTCCCCGAACGGGTAGGAGACGTTCGGGATGCCGGGGAACTCGAAGCTGTTCTCCCGGGAGCCGGTCAGGCTTCCGGTGGCCAGCAGCTTGCCGTGGAAGCTGATGTCCGAGCGCAGGATCGTGTTCCGCTTGCCCTCGTGGTACTTGTAAGCGAGTTTGACCGCGCCTTCGTTGGCCTCGGCCCCGGAATTGGGGAAGTAGGAGATGTTCAGGTCACCCGGCAGCACTTGCGCGACATTGTGGCTGAGCGCAGCGACATACGGCGAAAAGAACGCTTTGTGCACCTCCATCCGGTGCAGGTCCTGGAACCGCTTTCTCGCCGCGAGGATGCGCGGGTGGTTGTGGCCGTGGTTGAGGACGCCGACCGCGCCGGTGAAGTCGAGGATGCGCTCACCGTCCCGGGTCGTGATCCACACCCCGTCCGCGCTTTCCACGAGCCGTTTGCCGAAACCGAACGTGGACAGCAGCGAGACCTGGGAGCGGCTCACGTGGTCCCGGTAAAGGCCCTGCAATTGCTTGACTGTCAGGGATTCGCATTCTTCGACGGAGATCAGGCTGGCCATCATGCTCCTCGTGACGATTTTCCGGCCGACTCCGATGAAAACTACGGCAGAGCCGTCACGCGCCGCTTCAGCCGACAGTCTGAGATGTCCCCTGTCTCGTTCTCCGCCAAACGAATGAGATGGCCGGACACCGAGGTGCCCGGCCATCGAAAACGCTTTCTCACGCCGACGTCAGCCGGGCGTCCCCCTGGTCGGCGAACCGCTGCACGGGCAGGTGCACGATGCCCGACCGGTAGGCCAGCGCGACCGCCTGCGTGCGGTCCCGGACCCGCAGCTTCTGCAGCAGGTGGTAGATGTGCGACTTGATCGTGCTGGTCTGCACGACCATGGCGGCCGCGATCTCGGCCGTCGTCATCCCCTGCGAGATGTACTGCAGGACGTCCCGTTCCCGCTGGGTGAGCTGGTCGAACACGGCCGGCCGCGGCCGGTCGCGCACGAGCGTGTCGAGCAGCTTCCCGGCGACCGCGGGCGGCAGGCTGGCGTGCCCGGCGGCCACCACGCGCGCGGCGGCCGCCACTTCGTGCGCGCCGCTCGAGCGGCACACGAACCCCCGCACGCGCGACGAGAGCAGCCGGGCCACGCGGTCGCCGTCCGCCGAGTCGCCGATGAGCAGCACCGGCACGGCGAGGTCGGTCAGCGCGGCTTCGTCGGCTCGGCCGAGCAGGTCGACGGCGAGCACGACGGCCGACGGCGACACCGCGCGCACCACGGCTCTGAGCGAGGCGAGCGACTCGACCTCCGCCGACACGTGCAGCGCCGGGTCCTGCTCCAGCTTCCGTCTCGTTTCGGCCCGGTTCAGCGGCCACTGCTCGGCCAGCAGCACCTCGGTCACCGGTTCCGCCGGGCGGTGTTCGCGCTCGAATCCCACTTCGCTCCCCAGTCGCACAAGTCCTGCTTCCGATGGCCGCCAGCGTGTGGACCGGCGCTCAAGGAAGGATCAAGGACCACTGCACGAGGCCGCCTTCGAACCCGGGAACCACGTGCGCCGGCCCCGCGCCGGAGAGCGGCGCGGGGCCGGTGGGCGGGGTCAGCAGGAAACGGCTCCGTCGTACCGGGCGAGGCCGCTTCGCCACGACGTCATCCAGCCGCCGTTCGCCTCGAGTTTCGTGCACGGGCTGTCCGAGGCGAACGCCCAGAGGATCTTGGCGTGGATGACGTAGCTGCAGTTGTTGATCACCCAGGCGTCCTGCCCGGAGTGGTCGTAGTCGGCGCAGCCGGGCAGCGTCCCGGTCACCCCGAACGCGGTCACGACCTGCCCGGAGGACGCGTCACCGCCCGCGGTCGCGGCAGCTCCCGTCCCGGCCGTCGACACCATGATCCCGCCCGCCGCGGCGAGGACCCCCGCGGCCGAGGCGATCTTTTTCACCAGCATTGCTCCCCCTTTTTCTCGGTGATGGGACCGGCCCGACGCAGCCTGGCAGGGCCGGCCGTCCCGGAGAGGGAGTTTCGAACACGCTCGAAGCTGTCTTCGTCTTCCTCGCGTGATCGCTCACGGACCGCTCGGCAACGGCCCATAACGCGCCCGGGGCGCCTGGCTCACCCAAGCCCAGAACCGATCACCGTACGACCAGTGCCACCACCGAGCCGGGTAGTTCACCAACCCCGCCGCCACCAACGCGGGCACCAGCAACTCCCCCACCCGCCCCTGCGGCGGCCCGACCGGATCCGCGCAACACGCCGGCACCGGCTTCACCACTTCGTCCACTTCGGACAGTGTGAGGTCCACGGCACCACCCGTCGGGTGCGGCGCGGCGGCGGACTCGGCCGCCGGGCAGGCGCACGCCGGGTCGGGGCACGGCCGATCGGGCGGGCGGTAGCCGGCGACGATGAGCAGGCGGACGTCGCGGGGCAGGAGGCTCTGAGCCGTCACCAGGCGGTCGACCAGGCCGTAACGGAGGTACGCCGTCCCCGCCACCCGCAGCGGGGCCGACGTCCGGACGTCGACGAGCTCCTCGCCGCTGTCGCGGATCGGGATGCGGGCCAGGCGGGGGTCGGAAAGCAGCACTTCTTCTGGGGGCACCGGCCCACCGTCGCCCACCCGGCTGCAGAAACCCTGGAATCGGATTACAGCGCCGTGAGCTCGCCGTATTCGCGGGACCCGTAGGCGCGGAACGTCTCGATCGCCTCGGCCAGCGCGGCCTTCGCCGCGGTGTGGTCGCCCCGGGCCTCCTCCAGCTGGGCGATGTCGCGCAGGGTGCGAGCGCCGAACAGGAACGCCTCCTGTTCGCGGAACGCCTCGAGCGCGCCGGTGAGCCAGCCGCCCGCCTCGGCGAACCGGCCGGCGGCCAGGTCCAGCTCGCCGAGGGTGCGCATGACCATCGCCTCGCCCCAGCGGTCCCCTTCCGCCCGGTGGGCGTCGAGCGCCGTCTCCAGTGGTTGCCTGGCCTCGGCCAGGCGGCCCATCCGGAGGTGGGTCTTGGCCAGCCCGCGCAGGCAGAACGACACCAGCTTGGGGTCGCCGAGCCGGCGGAACAGCGCCAGCGCGCGGGTGAACGTCTCCTCGGCCTCGGTGAGCCGGCCGCGGCCGAGGTGGGTCAGGCCGATCGTGCGTAGCGTCAGCGCTTCCCCGCGTTCGCTGCCGGCCCGGCGGTAGGCCGCCAAGGCCGCCGCCAGCGCGCGATCGGCGGCCGCGAAGTCGCCGCGTTCCAGGTGCACCGAGCCGGTCAGCCGCTCGCAGTGGCCGGTCGCGCGCTCGTCGTCCAGGCTCCGGCACACCGCGGCCGCCTGGGCCAGGAAGTGCCCCGCTTCGGGGAGGTAGCCCTGGTCGCGGCAGGCCAGCCCGAGCGCGGTCAGCGCGCCCGCCTCCCCCCGCGGGTCCTGCAGGTCGCGGAACCGCTCGACGGCGTCGGTGAAGGACCGGCGGGCGTCGGCGAAGCGGTCCTGCTCGTACCGGAGCTGGCCGAGCTGGGCCAGCAGGATCGCTTCGCCGCGGGTGTTGCCGGCCGCGCGGGCGGCGGCGAGCGCGGCGCCGTGCGCGCGGTCCCACAGGTCCAGGACGCTGTTGAGGGGATAGCTCGACGAGCAGAGCACCGACGCGATCGCGACGGCCGGCTCGTCGAGGCCCGCCTCGGCCGCCCGCTCCACGGCGAGCACCAGCGACGCCTGCTCGATGTCGAGCCAGCCGCGGGGATCGGTCAGCGCGGTGCCCAGCACCTCGGGGTCGACCGGGGCGGCTTCGGCCGTCGTCAGGGGAATCGCCCCGGACGTGACGTGGTCGGCGATGTGGTTGCGCAGCCGGTCGAGGACCGCGGTCCAGCCACCGGACACGCGGGCGGTCGAGGCCACCAGGTCGGCGTGGGGCTCGTGCCGTTCGGCCTCCTCGCGCGCGTAGATGCGGACCAGGTCGTGCAGCCGATAGCGGACCTGGCCGGTGTCGTCGACGAAGGTGTAGTCGACCAGGTGCGTGTCGACGAGGTGCTCGACGACCTGCTCGGCCGTGCCGAGGTCGGTGTCGAGCGCGGCCGCCACCACCCAGGACCGGAAGTCGGCCAGCCCCAGGTACCCGAGCCGGCGCAACGCGGTCCGGGCGGCGGGTTCCAGGTTCCGGACGCTCAGCTCGATGCTCGCGCGGATCTGCTGGTCACCGGCGCACAGCTCGGTGAGGCGGCGCCGCTCGTCGGTCAGCCGGGTCGCGAGCAGGCGTGCCGTCCACTGCCGGCGGGTGGCCAGCCGCGCGCCCGCGACCCGGACCGCGAGCGGCAGGTTGCCGCAGCAGGCCACGATGTCCGCGGCGGCCTCGGGTGCGGCGTCGATCCGATCGGCCCCGGCGATGCGGGACAGCAGGGCGGTCGCCTCCCCCGCGGAGAGCAGGCCGACCTCGACGAGGTGCGCGCCGGCGAGGCCGCCCAGCCGGTGGCGCGAGGTCAGCAGGACCGAGCAGGTGCCGGACCCGGGCAGCAGCGGACGCACCTGCTGCTCGTTCGCGGCGTCGTCGAGGACGATCAGCACGCGGTGGCCGGCCAGCGCGGTGCGGTAGGCGTCCATGCGCTCGTCCGGGTCGTCCGGGATCGCGGTCCGGTGGGGCTGCAGGGCCCGCAGGAAGCGGCCGAGCACCTCGGTCGGTGACGCCGGGGTGCCGGTGGTGCCCCGCAGATCGACGTGCAGCTGCCCGTCCGGGTAAGCCGCGGACACCCGGTGCGCCACGTGCACGGCCAGCGCCGACTTGCCGACCCCGCCCGGGCCGAGCAGGGCCGCGATCGCCGGGCCGCTCCGGCCGCCGGTCAGCACCCCGGTCAGCTCGCCGACCAGGTCGTCCCGGCCGGTGAAATCGGCCGCGTCGGGCGGCAGCTGTTTCGGCACGGCCGCGCGCGGTTCGGCGGGGGACGGCGGGACGGGCTCGGGTCGAGCGGGCGGCACGGGCCGGGCGGGCGGCTCGGCGGGCGGGCCGAGCAGGTCCGGGTCCGACCGCAGGATGGCTTCGTGCAGCCGGGTCAGCTCCACGCCCGGTTCGATGCCCAGCTCGTCGATGAGGACCTCGCGGCCCTGCCGGAAGACGGCGAGGGCGTCGGCGGCCCGGTCCGCGCGGTACAGGGCGAGCATGAGCTGGCCGCGCAGCGACGCCCGGGTCGGGTGCTGCCCGACCAGCACGGTGAGCTCGCCGATCAGTTCGTCCGTGCGGCCCAGGGCCAGGTCGGCGGCGATGCGAGCTTCGATGATCGCGAGCCGCTGCTCGTCGAGGCGGGCGGCCTCGCCCGCCAGGATGCGGCTGCGCACCCCGCCGAGCGCGGGCCCGCGCCACAACGCGTCGGCGGCTCGGAACGCGTTCGACGCCTCGCGGTACCGCCCGTCCGCCGCGGCGGAACGTCCTTCCGCCGTGAAGGTCTCGAAGCGGTGCCGGTCGAGGCTCTCGGCGCCGAACCGCGCCAGGTAGCCCGGCGCCACGGTGCGGACGATCTCCAGGCCGGCGTCGCCGAGCGCCCGGCGCAGCGTGGACACGTAGGTCTGGATCAGCGCCCGCGCGGTGGGCGGCGGCTCGTCGTCCCAGATGATGTCGACGAGGCGGTCCGCGGCGATGACCCGCCCCGGCTCGAGCAGCAACGCGGCCAGCAACGTGCGGATCTTCGTGCCCCCCAAGGCCACCGCACCGGTCTCGCCGGCGGCCTCGACCGGTCCGAGCAGCCGGAACTCCATCCCCGCCCCTGAATGTCTCCCCCGAGATGTCCTGGCGGACCCTACGCCCGGCGGCGACGCCAGAGAACCGCTGTATGGCGGTTCCCGGCGGATTTGCAGAGAACCTGCAGCACGGGTCCCGACGCTGTGGCCATGACCAACAAGACGATCGCCCGGCTCACCGTCACCTTCGCCACCGCGGCACTGACCGCGGTCTCGATCGCCGTCCCGGGCACGGCGCACGCATCGGCCGTCAACGGCCCGATCTCGCGAGGCGAGGTCCTCGATCGGGCGCAGTACTGGGTGGACCAGGGCTACACCTACACCCAGACCAGCACCCACGTCCCCGGCCCGGACGGCGGGCAGACCTACCGCCGGGACTGCTCCGGGCTCGTTTCGATGACCTGGCACCTCAACACGAGCCTGATCACCAACGAATTCCTCAGTAGAGCCCAGAACGGCAACGGAATGCACGTCGTGGCGCGGGACGACCTGCGGCCCGGCGACGCGATGGTCCGCGACAGCGACGGCAGCGGCCCGGACGGCCACATGGAACTGTTCGCGTTCTGGAAGAACCAGGGCGACCACAGCCAGGGCGCCTACGTCTACTCCTTCAACTCCACCGGCCAGACCGTGCAGAACCCGTACAAGGTCAACAACAACGGCAACCTCGGGTTCGACTCCTGGTCCGAGGTCGCCTCCTACACGGCCATCCGCTACGACCGCATCGTCGACCAGTCCTCCGGCGCCAACGGGGTCGCCGCCGGCGACGTCACCGGGGACGGCCGAGCCGACCTCGTCGCCCGCAAGCCCGACGGGACGCTCTGGCTCTATGCCAACGGCGGCAGCAACACCGCGCCGTACAGCATGGGCAGCCTGATCGGCACCGGCTGGCAGGGCTTCGGCTGGTTTCTCGTCGGCGACGTCACGGGCGACGGCAAGGCCGACATCGTCGCCGCGAAATCCGACGGCACGCTGTGGCTGTACACCCACGGCGGCGACAACACTTCGCCCTACAGCACCGGAACCCTGATCGGCTCCGCGTGGCAGCAGTTCAGCCACGTCACCCTCGCCGACGTCACCGGAGACGGCCGAGCCGACCTGGTGGCGGCCAGGCCCGACGGCACCCTGTGGCTGTACACCAACGGCGGCAACAACACCTCGCCGTACAGCACCGGCAGCCAGATCGGCGTGGGCTGGGAGCAGTTCAGCTGGATCCTCGGCGGCGACGTCACCGGCGACCACCGGGCCGACATCGTGGCGGCCAAGCCCGACGGGACGCTGTGGCTCTACGTCAACGGCGGCAGCGACACCGCGCCCTACAGCACCGGCAGCCAGATCGGCTCCGGCTGGGCCCAGTTCGACCGCATCCAGGTCGGCGACGTCACCGGTGACCACCGGGCCGACATCACCGCGTCCCGCCCCGACGGCACGCTGCTGCTCTACACCAACGGCGGCAGCGACACCGCGCCGTACAGCACCGGCAGCCAGATCGGCTCCGGCTGGCAGACCTTCGCCTGACCGGCCTCTCTCTCCACAGGAGCTCACCATGCGCAAGTACCTCTTGGCGGTGCTGGCCGGAGCAGTCCTCTTCGGGGGAACCGCGCCCGCGATCGCCGCGGAGACCACGGCCGCGGCTCTCCCGCCCGGCTACGGCATCAACGGCATCGACGTCTCCAGCCACGACCACTCCGGCGGCAAAACGGTCAACTGGGCCAACCAGAAGGCGGCCGGCGACGAGTTCGCGTTCGTCAAGGCGACCGAAGGCACCAGCTATACCAACCCGTACTTCGACCAGGACTACCACGGCGCCAAGAACGCCGGCCTCTACACCGGCGCCTACGCGTTCGCCCGCCCGGACCTCGGGAACCCGGCGGGCCAGGCCAACTACTTCGTCGACCACCTGCAGTGGGCGGCGGACGGCCGGACGCTGCCGCCCTTCCTCGACCTGGAGTGGCCGTACAGCTCGCTGAACCTGCCCGACTGCTACGGCCTCGGCCAGAGCGACATGCGGGCGTGGATCAGCTCGTTCCTCAACCAGGTCAAGGCCCGCATCGGCCGCACGCCGATGATCTACACGAACGTCAACTGGTGGAACCCGTGCACCGGCAGCAGCACCGCGTTCTCCGCGTACCCGCTCGACATCGCCAGCTGCAACTCGTCGCCGCCGTCGGTGCCTGGCTGGGGTACCCGGTGGACGTTCTGGCAGTACGACATCGACGCCTGCGGCCGGGGCGCGGCCCACGACTCCAACGTCTTCAACGGCTCGCTGGCCCAGCTCGCCGCGCTCGCGGGCGGCTCGGGCGGCGGCGCGAACGGGGTCGCCGCCGGCGACGTCACCGGGGACGGCCGGTCGGATCTCGTGGCCCGCAAGCCCGACGGGACGCTCTCGCTATACGCCAACGGCGGCAGCAACACCGCGCCGTACAGCAGCGGCAGCCTGATCGGCACCGGCTGGGAGAGCTTCAGCTGGTTCCTCCCCGGCGACGTCACCGGCGACAGCCGGGCCGACATCGTCGCGGCCAAGCCCGACGGATCGCTGTGGTTGTACGCCAACGGCGGCAGCAACACCTCGCCGTACAGCACCGGAACGTTGATCGGTTCGGCGTGGCAGCAGTTCGGCCACGTCACCCTGGCCGACGTCACCGGAGACGGCCGGGCCGACCTGGTGGCAGCCAAACCGGACGGCACCCTCTGGCTGTACACCAACGGCGGCAACAACACCTCGCCGTACAGCACCGGCAGCCAGATCGGCGTGGGCTGGGAGCAGTTCAGCTGGATCCTCGGCGGCGACGTCACCGGCGACCACCGGGCCGACATCGTCGCCGCGAAACCCGACGGGACGCTGTGGCTCTACGTCAACGGCGGCAACAACACCGCGCCCTACAGCACCGGAACCCAGATCGGCGTGGGCTGGGCCCAGTTCGACCGCATCCAGGTCGGCGACGTCACCGGCGACAGCCGGGCCGACATAACGGCGACCAAGCCCGACGGAACCCTCTGGCTCTACACCAACGGCGGCAGCGACACCGCACCGTACAGCACCGGCAGCCAGATCGGCTCCGGCTGGCAGATCTTCGCCTGAGCCACCTCCCGCTGGTGCCCCCGGCCTCCGCCGGGGGCACCGGCTACCAACGTTGGTAGTCCACAGTAGACACCAACGACACCCGGCGGATCCTGTGGTACAAGTGGATGATCGTCGCAGGCCATCGAGACTGTCGATCGGGAGGACACCGACATCCTGGGGGATCAAGGTATGCCATCGATTCACGGGCACAACGCCTCCACCGGACCAGCGCACCGAGTCCCCTGGCAGTTCGACGCACGGGGCCGCGAGGCCGAACTGGCCCGGCTCACCGGCATCGTGGACGGCATGGAACCCGGTGTCCGGGCGGTGCGCGTCAGCGGTGACCCGTGGAGCGGGAAGTCCGAACTGCTCGCCGCGCTCGCCGGCCACGCGAAAGCCCGCGGCTGGGCGGTCGCTTGCGGTGCGGCGGGTCCCCTGCCCGGTTCGCTGCCCTTCGGCGTTTTCTCCGACGCCCTCGACGATCTGCTGACCACGCAGCACCCGGCGCTGCTCGACGGCTTCCCCAAGTACCACATTTCCTGGCTGGCCGGCGTCTACCCGGCGTTGGCCCAGTACGCGCCCGACGCGGCCGTGCCGACCGATCCATCGGAGCTGCGGCACCTCTTCCACGCCGTGCGCGCCCTGCTCGAACGGCTCGGCGCCGGCGCACCGCTGCTGCTGGTGGTCGACGACCTGCAGTGGGCCGACCCGGCGTCGGTCGACCTGTTCACCCACCTGCTCCGGCACCCGCCGGACGCGCCGGTCCTGCTGGTGACCGCGCTGCGCCCCCGGCAGACGGCCGGCGACCTGCTGGCCGCGCTCGACGGCACCGGCGTCGCGCACATCACGCTGCCCGCGCTGCCCGAGGACTACCTCGGCACGCTCCTGCCGCCCGGCCTGCCCGCCGTCCGCCGCGGCGCCCTGCTGGACGCCGCGGACGGCAACCCGGGCCTGCTGCGCGCCCTGGCCACGGCGGAGGACACCCCGGACCGGCCCGGCGGGCCGGGACTGCCGGTGTCGCCGCTGCGGGAGTTCCGGACGCTGGGCCCGTTCACCTGGGCCGTCGCGCACGCGGCGGCCCTGATGCGCGGATCGTTCGACACCAGGCTGCTGGCGACGGTGGTGGACGGCGGCGAGGGCCCGACCCGGGCCGCCATCGACGAGCTCGTCGCGCACGACATCCTGCGCGTGGAGGGCCGCACCGGCACCTTCCGGTTCCGCAACGCGCTGCTGCGCGCGACCGCGCACCAGGCCGCCGGGGCGGCGTGGCGGCTCGGCGCGCACGCCCGGGCCGCCGCGGCGCTGCGCGAGCGGGACGCGCCCGCGCCCGAGATCGCCCACCACCTGGCGAACTGCACGCTGGTCGAGGAGAACGACGCGGCCGGAATCCTGGTCGAGGCCGCCCGCGAGGTGCGCTGGGAGCGTCCGGCCGACGCCGCCGGTTGGCTGCGCCGGGCCCTGGACGCCCGCGGCCCGGTGTGCGCCGACCACGTCCCGCTGCTGGCCATCGCGCTGGTGGTCACCGGCCGCACCGCCGACGCCCGCGTCCTGTTCGACCAGGTGGCGCACGGCCCGGAGACGGCGCTGTGGGCCGCGCGGGCGCTGCACCTGGACGGCCACCGCGAAGCCGCGGCCGACGTGCTCCGCATCGGGCTGCGGGTCGTCGACCCCGGCGATCACCGCACCCAGGCGCGGCTGGTCGCGGACCTGCTCGCCACCACGGCCGGCACCCGCCACCCCACCGCCGGCCCCGACCTGGCGATCCTCTCGTCCGTGAAGGGCGTGCCGGGCCCCGGCCCGCTGGCCGACCACCTCGACCCGGCGGCCGACGCGGGCCCGCGCGCCCTGCTGCTGGCCCTGGCCACCCTGACCGACCCCGCCGGCCGGGCCGCCGAGGACCAGCTGCTCAAGGCCAGGACGCTGATGGCCAACGTGTCCGACGCGGACCTGACCCCCGACGTCACCCCGCTCTACTGGCTGGCCCGCGCCGAACACGCCCTCGCCCGCGACGACCTGGCCGGCCGGCACCTCCACCGGGCCCTCGCCATCGCCACCCGGTTCGGGCACCGCTACGTCCTCGGCAGCCTCACCACCCTGCTCGAGCACCTCGACGACAATCGGCACCCGGAGCCCGACGGCCCACCCCGCGACAGCGTCCCGGACACGCCGGCCGACGCGGACCTGCCCTCGGAGCTGGCCCAGCTGAGCGGCCGCGAGCGCGAGATCTCCCGCTTGGTCAGCGACGGCCGGACGAACCAGCAGATCGCCCGCACCCTCGGCCTGAGCCACAAGACGGTGGAGACCTATTTGGCGCGCATCTTCAAGAAGCTCGCGCTGTGCTCACGCGCCCAGCTCGCCACCATCGTCGGCCGCTCGGTCTCGGTGCCGGCCTTCCCCCACCCCGCCGACCCGCCGGCCGGCGTCGCCGCCGAACGCCTGATGCCGGCCTGAGCCGGAAACCGGCCCGCCCACTCGCGACGGCCATCCCGCGGCGCAAGCCCGCCCCACCCGCGCCACCCCACCCGCGCCGCGCCGGCCTGCCCAAGCCCGCCCCGCCCGCACCGCGCCAGCCTGCCCACGCCCCGCGGCCACTCCACCCGCGCCGCGTCACCGCCCAACACCCCAGGCCGGCCCGAAACCTCAAGACCCAGGGCCACGCAACGAAGAAGCCGCCGCGGCCGCGACCGATTCGGCCACTGTGGACAGTGCGGGCAGGTCCAGTTTCCACTGCTGCCAGTAGAGCGGCACGTCCACCGGCCGATCCCGCACCAGCGGCACCAATGCGCCCGCCCGCAGCCCGGGTGCCGCCTGCACCTCCGGCACCATGCCCCAGCCGAGCCCGGCCTCCACCGCCGCGACCACCATCTCCGACGCCGGGACGTAGTGCCGCAGCGGGCTCGCACCCTCGCCGCCGAGGAGGCGCACGAACGCGTCCTGGAGGTCGTCGTGGTCGTCGAACAGCACGACGGGCGCCGCCGTCAGGTCGGCCCGCAGCGCGCCGGTCATCCAGCGCGCCGCGAACGCCGGACTGGCCAGCGGCAGGTAGCGCAGGGCGCCGAGCGGGCGCACCGAACAGCCCTGCACCGGCGCGGCCGAGGACGTCACCGCGGCCATCACCCGGCCCTCCCGCAGCAACGTCGTGGTGTGTTCCTGGTCCTCGCGGTGCAACTCGAAGCAGATCGGCGGATCGGCGACCACCCCCGCCAGCGCCGGCAGGAACCACGTCGACAGCGAGTCGGCGTTGACCGCGATCGGCACGCGGACCGGCTCGCCGCTCATGCCCAGCTCGGCTCGCGCGTCCCGCTCGAGGGCCGCGAGCCGCCGCGCGAACCGGACCACCACCTGCCCCGAGTCGGTGACGCGCACCGGTTTCGTGCGGGTCACCAGCACGCTCCCGGTCCGCTGTTCCAGGGCCTTGACCCGCTGGCTCACGGCCGAGGGCGTCACGTGCAGCACGGCCGCGGCGGCGTCGAACGTCCCGGCGTCGACCACCGCGAGCAACGTCCTGACCTGGTCCAACGGCAGCTCGGCGATCACGGGGCCCGATCCTAGAGGGCGTCGCCCTTGACCTTCACACTGTGACAAGGTCTTCACTGCCGGGAGGAGGTGGTTCCCATGGAACACGTAGTGGACACACAGCTGGCCGCCGGCAACTCGTCGGCCCGGCTCCAGGCCGCGCTGGCGGCCGGCACCCGAGCCGACCCCGGGCTCGCCGACGCGCTCGTGGCCCGCTGCGCTGTCGAGCCGGACTTCTACGTGCGCGACATGCTCACCTGGGCGCTGACCCGCCTCCCGGCGGACCTCACCGTGCCCAAGCTCGTCGCGGAACTGCGGTCCGGACGGGCGCAGGCCCGCAGCCAGGCCCTGCACACGCTGTCCAAGATCGGCGACCGGACGGCGTGGCCCGCGATCACGCCGTCGCTGCTGCACGACCCCGACGACGAAGTCGCGCGAAGCGCTTGGCGTGCCTCTGTCGTGCTCGCGCCGCCCGGCGACTGGCCGGGCCTGGCCCGGGAACTGGCGCGTCAGCTCGGCCGCGGCGACCGGGCCGTGCGGCTGAGCCTGAGCCGGGCTCTCGCCGCACTCGGTGACGCGGCCGAGTCCGCCCTGACGACGGGACTCGCCAGTACCGACCCGGACGTGCGGGCGCACGCCCGGGCCACGCAACGGCTGGTGCGGGACCCGGACGCCGGGTTCGACCTGGCCGTCGACGAGGCGAAACGGGTCGTGGCACTCGGGCCGGACGCGGCGTGCTGATCGGGGAGGTGGCCCGCCGGTCCGGGGTGAGCACGCGGATGCTGCGGCACTACGACACCCTCGGGCTGGTGCGGCCGACCGGCCGGACCGTGGGCGGCTACCGCGAGTACTCCGAAGCGGACATCCGCCGGATCTTCCACGTCGAAGGCCTGCGCACGCTGGGGATGTCGCTGCGGCAGATCGGCCGCGCCCTGGCCGATCCCGCCTTCACCCCGGCCACCCTGGTCGGCGACCTCATCCGGCGGACCGAGGAACGGCTGGCGCGCGAGCGCGAACTCCTCGACCGCCTCCGGGCGATCGACGCCTCGGACCCCGCGGGCTGGGACGGCGTCCTGCACGTGGTCGGGCTCCTGCACGGGCTCGGTTCCCCGAGTCCGGGTCGCCGGCAGCAGGCCGCCCTGGCCCCGGTCGAGGACGTCCCGCTGCTGGCCAGGGCGGTGCTGACGGAGGCGAACCCGAACGTGGCCGGCGCCCTGCGCTGGGCGCTGGCCCGCGCGGGCGCCGACGCGGTGGCCGCGGTGGCCACCGGCCTGCGCTCGGAGGAGGTGGCCATCCGGCGGCGCGCGGTCCTGGCCGTCGCCGAGCTCCCGGGCCACGAAGCGACCGCGGCGCTGGCGGGCGCCCTCGACGACCCGGACCCGGAGGTGCGCCGCCACGCGGCGCTGGCGTCGGGCGGCCGCGGCGAGACGAGGGCGGTGCCGCTGCTGGTCGCGATGGTGGTCGAGGGCACCAACGACGTCGAGGCGGCGGAAGTGCTGGGGGTGCTGGCCCGGGAGCCGGACCAGGGTGCGCGGATCCTGGAGGCACTGGCCGGGGAACTCGCCGGGGCTCCTCCGGTGCGGATGCGCGTGACTCAGGCGCTGGCGGAGCTGCCGGGAGACCTGGCCCAGGAGATCCTGCAGCGGCTGACCGGCGACGAGGACCGGGCGGTCGCCCTGCTGGCCACCGCGATCAGAGCTCCCTGACGTGCAGCAGCGACCGGACGTTCAGCTGTCGTCGCACCTGGTTGCTGCGCAACCCGTCCACCACGGTCGCCACGCCGAGCCAGGTGGCCTCGGCGTCCTGGGTGAGGAGGCGGGCGCTGTGGGCCTGGCCCCCGGTCTCGATCCAGTCGTCGACGAACAGCACGCGATCGCCACCGTCGAGCAGGTCCTTGGGGAAGCCGAGCCTGAGGTGGCGGTCCCGGTAGTCGGGCGGGGTGGTCCGCTGCAGCCAGGCCTCGCTGTCGGCCGACGGCCCGCGGTCCTTGCGGACTTCGACGAACCCGACCTCCAGGTGCAGCGCAACCAGCGGCCCCAGCAGGCAGCCGCGGGATTCCGGCCCCAGCACGACGGTGGGCCGCCGGTCGGCGAACAGCCCGGCCAGCGCGGGCCCCAGGCCGGCGAGCAACTCCGGCCGCCGCCACCACCCGGTCACGTCGGCGTAGTAGCCGTCGTCCGGGCGATCGCCGCGCCAGGTGAAGGCACGCCGGAGCCCGGACTTCACCTCTTCCACCAGCACGTGGCCGATGGTCGCGCCCGCGGGCCTTCGCGGGCAATCGGATTTCCCGCCCGCCGGGCGGTCCGGCGGCCGGTCCCGGCAAGCTCCCCGACACGCCGCGGCGCGGAGGCGGCATGGCGCACCCCTGGCCGCTACCCGCCGGCCGCACCCGGCGGGAGTGCCGCCGGCCCCAGCAGGCCTATCCCGGCAGGCGCTCCGGCAGGCCGAGCACCGGGAACCGCCCGGCGTCGAACGTGGTGATCTCGGTGATCGCCCCGCCGCTGACGCGCAGGACATCGATCGTCAACGGCCGGTACGCCCCCTCCCGCCGGAGGTAGAACGCGACCGCGGGCTGCCGGTTGACCGACGTCGGGACGCCGTGCAAGCCCGTCAGCTGCTCGAACCCGTCCTCGACCCAGTTCCGCACCACCACGTCCCGGCCGAGGTGCAGGCCCGGTGTCGGCGGCATCGAACAGCGGACGTTCTCCCGCAGCAGGGCGGCGATCCCGCCGACGTCGAGGGCCACGCTGGCCTCGGTGTAGCGGCGCACCAGCTCGCGCGTGCCGGCGTCCTCCTCGCCGCCGGTCCAGTCCTGGCGCTCGGCGGGCAGGTGCTCCCGCATGCCCGCGCGGGCCCGCTGCAGCGCGCTGTTCACGGAGTTGACCGAGTCCCCGAGCAGCTCCGCGACCTCCTTCGCCGGCCGGCCGAGCACGTCCCGCAGGATCAGCACCGCCCGGGGCCGCGGCGCCAGGTGCTGGACCGCGACCAGGTACGCCAGCTCGATCGTCTCCCGCGCGAGGGCGACGGCCTCCGGCTCGTCCGCACCGAGGGCGGGCAGCTCGTCCAGGAGCCGGTCCGGGTAGGGCTGCAGCCACGGCACCTCACCCCCGGCCGCCGGCTCCGGGCGGCAGCGGGCCAGCAGGTCCAGGCACGCGTTGGTGGCGATCCGGTACAGCCACGCCCGGAACGTCGACCGCCCCTCGAAGGTCTCCCGCCGCCGCCAGGCGCGCAGGAAGGTCTCCTGGACGGTGTCCTCGGCGTCCTCGAACGACCCCAGCATCCGGTAGCAGTGCACGTGCAGCTCCCGCCGGTGCCGCTCCGCCAGTCCCGAGAACGCCGGCTCCTCCAGCCGCGTGTCCGTGTCCGCACTCATCCCGTCATCCTTCCGCCTCGTCGTGGCCGTCGCAGGTATGACGGCGGCGAGCGCGGGAACTCATCACCGGGCCGGTTCAGTAACTGAACGTCGTCGCCGCTTCGTCGCCGATCCACTTCCACAGCGGGATGGTGCCGTTCAGCTCCGCGCCGTCGATCAGGCTGCCGGCGTCGAGGTGCTTCGCGGTGAAGCAGATGGGGCACACGTAGTACCGGCCGCCCGCGGCTTCGTAGCGCTTGACCAGGTCGGCCAGCGGCGGGCAGCCGTCGCACGCGGCGCCGGCGGCGGTGCCCGCCAGCGCGATCCGGACCGCCTCCTTGGTCAGGAACATCAGCGTCTCGCGCCCGGTCTCGGCGGCCCCACCGCGACCAGGAACGCGACGGTCACCTTTTCCGCGTCCTCGAGGCCCGTCGACAGGCTGATGACGGCTTTGTTCGACATATTTTGCCGCTCCCTTCGTCCGGATCAGGACGTTAGGAGCGGGCAGCGCCCGTGTCGTCGGGTGTTTGCCCGACTTATCGGACGGCCTTGGCTCGATAAGTCGACTTCTTCGCCTGGTTGCCGCAGACCCCCATCGAGCACCACCGCCGCGTCCCCGGCCGGGAGGTGTCCAGGAACAACGCCCCGCACCGGGCCCCTTCACACCGCCGGACCCGCGCGAACTCCGGCGACGTCACCAGCTCCACGGCGTCCCGGGCCAGCACCGCGAGCATCGCCGACGCGGGGTCCGCGGCCTGCCAGCGCAGTTCGCCCGATGGCGTCAGCAACGGCGCAGGCACCGGCAGCGCCGCAACGCGGTTCAGCCGCTGCCGGGTCGACGGGCGCACCGAAGCCGTCAGCAGCTCGTGGATCGCCTCGCGGACGGCACGCGCTTCCTCGGCCGATTCCGGCCGGACCGGGGTGGCGAACGGGCCGAACCGGTCGATCCACGCTCCCCACGCCGCCGCGTCCGGCAGCTCCTCCGTCTCCGACGGGGTCCCCCGGTACCGCAGGGTCCGGATGAAGTCGAGGCACGGGCGGCCCGCTCCCGCGCGGAATCTGTCCGTCATAAGGGTCACAGTACGCCGGAACCGGTTTGACTGGTACCTTCGGAACCGATCAAACCGGTTCCACTCCTGGGGGCACGCATGACCAAGACCGAACAGAAGGCCCCGCCCGGCTGGCTCGTGCTTCTCCTGGCCGTCTCTTGTGGACTGACCGTCGCCAACCTCTATTACGCCCAGCCGCTGCTCGCCGAGCTGCGGCAGACGTTCGGCGTCGGCGAGGCCGCGGCCGGCGGGGTGGTCACCGCGACCCAGATCGGGTACGCCGCCGGGATGCTGCTGCTCGTCCCGCTCGGCGACCGGCTCGAGAACCGCGGCCTGGTCGCGACGCTGCTCGCCGTCGCCTGCGCCGGGCTGGTCGGCACCGGGATCGCGCCGGGGTTCGCCGTGCTGCTCCTCGCCTCGCTGGCCGTCGGGGCGGCGTCGGTCGTGGTGCAGATCCTCATCCCGTTCGCCGCCGACCTGTCGCCCGACGCCATCCGCGGCCGGATCGTCGGGCGCGTCGTCAGCGGGCTGCTGTTCGGGATCCTGCTCTCCCGGGTGGTCGCCAGCCTGCTCGCCGAGGTGACGAGCTGGCGCGTCGTGTTCCTGATCTCGGCCGGCGCGATGGCCGCGCTCGCCGTCGTGCTGCGGTTCATCCTGCCGCCCCGGGCGCCCAAGACGGACGTCCGCTACGGCGAGCTGCTCCGCTCGACCTTCGCCATGGCCCGCAAACACCCGGCGCTGCGCCACCGAGCGTTCTACCAGTCGGCGATGTTCGGTGCGTTCAGCGCGTTCTGGACGACCATCGCGTTCGTCCTCACCGCGCCGCCGTTCAACTACTCCCAGCTCGGCGTGGGCCTGTTCGCCCTGGCGGGCGCGGCCGGCGCCGCGGTGGCCCCCCTTGCCGGACGCTGGTCGGACCACGGCCACGGCCGGCGGCTCACCGCGGCCGCCTTCGTGCTCTGCGCGGCCGCGTTCGCCCTCGCGGGGTTCGGCGCGCACAGCGTCATCCTGCTGGCGATCGCGGCGATCGCCATCGACACGGCGGTCCAGGCGACACTGGTGACCGGCCAGCACGTGATCTACCAGCTCGACCCCTCGGCCCGCGCCCGCGTCAACAGCGTGTACCTGGGCACGTTCTTCATCGGTGGCGCGATCGGCTCCCAGGCGGGCTCGATCGCCTTCCACCTGGGCGGCTGGACGGCGGTCGTCGTCTTCGCCGGCGTGCTGCCGCTGCTCGGCCTGGCCGGGATGACCCGCACCCGCGTCTAGCGCTCAGCCTGCGAAGACGGCCCGGTTCGCCGTGACCCACTGCGCATACGTCGTTCCCGGACGGCCCAGCAGGTCCTCGACGACGCCGGTCGGCACCTGCGGGTGCCGCAGGGTTTCCGCGAAGCCTTCGAGCAGCCAGCCGACGGCGTCTTCCGGGACGCCGTAACCGATCCACTGCGCACGCTGCTCCGCCGGCGTCAGCTCGCGGAACCGGATGTCCTTGCCCAGCACCGAAGCCAGGGTCCCGACCTGCCCGCGCAGGGTGATCGCCTCCGGTCCACTGAGGACATACGTGGCGCCGACGTGCCCGTCGGTGGTCAGCACCCGCGCGGCGACGGCCGCGATGTCACCGAGGTCGATCGGCGTCTGCGTCGCGTCGCCGTAGGCCATCGCCGTCTCGCCCGCCCGGACCATGGGCGCCCAGTCGAGCGTGTTGTTCATGAACACGCCGGGCCGCAGGAAGGTCCAGGCGAACCCGGCCTCCCGGACCGCGGCCTCGACGGCGGCGTACTCGTGGCCGCTGGAGCCTTCGTGCTCGTCCCCGATGCTGCTGCCCGACAAGGCGACAACTCGTTCGATACCGGCTCCGGAGGCCAGCTCGCAGAAGCGCCGGACGGTCCGCGCCATCGGGGCGAGGTAGACCGACGAGACACCTTTGAGCGCGACGGGCAACGTCGACGGCCTCGCGAGCGACCCGACGACCACCTCGGCCTCCGGCGGCAGCTGCGCGCGTTCGGGATCGACGGTCAGCGCTCGCACCGAAACCCCCGCGGCCAGCAACTCGTCGACCACCAGCCGGCCGACGTTGCCGGTCGCACCCGTCACCAGGATCGTCATGAGCACCCTCCTCGTTCTCGTATGCCGTACGAGATCGTACGGCATACGAGAACCCGGGTGCACGGGAAAAGGAAATTCAGGAGGTGATGGTCGGCAGTTCCGGCGCCGCGACGTCGTAGACCTTGCCGTCCTGGGTCAGCAGGGCCGCCAGGACCTTCGCCTTGCGGTCCGTCTGCTCCGCGGTCCCCCAGCGGACGATCTTGCCGTTGGCCAGCGTGAACTCCACGCTCGCCGGCGTCTTCGCCGTCGCCGTCGTGACCTGCTTGAGCAGCTGCTCCGGGATCACCCCGAGCACCGCCGTCACCGCGCGCGTCACCGGGTCGTCCGCCGACACCTTCGGCAGCTTGAGCTCCGGCAGGCCCGGCGGCCGGGCCGCGACCGTCTTGAACACCACGCCGCCGCCGTCGACCAGGTGCACGCCGTCGCCGCCCGGGCCGCTGTCGAAGAACGCGATCGCCGTTCGCTCGGTCACCGTGATCTCGACCGTGTTCGGCCACGAACGCGACACCTCGACCGTGGCGATGCCCGGCATCGCCGCCACCCGGTCGCGGATGTCGTCCGTGCTCAGCCGCAGCATCGGCTTGTCCGCCGGGACCGCCGCCACCGTGCGGATCTGGTCGGCCGCGACCGTGCGCGACCCGCTGACCGCGACCTCCTGCACCCCGAGCATCGAGCTGAAGAACAGCAGGTAGACCAGCGCCACCACGGTGAGCACCGACAGCAGCGCGACCCACCGGCGGCGGATCTCCACCTGCCGGTTGGGCCGGTTGCGCGGCGACGGCTTGGCGCGTGCGGCGCGGGTCCGGCGGCGCTCCTCCTCGGAGCGCCGCCCCCGCCGCTGCCGGGCCAGGGCCGCCCGATCCGGCGCGTCTTCTTCCGGCGGACGGCGTTCCCTGGTCGGACTCATGGCCTCAGCGCTTGTCCAGCTCGGCGAGGATTTCCGGCCCCAGCTGCGTCACGTCCCCGGCGCCCATGGTCACCACGAGGTCGCCGGGCTCGGCCAGCCCGGCCGCCAGCGGCGCGGCGACGTCGAACGCCGGCTCGTACCGCACCGACGTCGTCACCTGGTCCGCGATCAGGGCGCCGGTGACGCCCGGCTCGGGCTCCTCGCGCGCGCCGTAGACGTCCAGCACGACGACCTCGTCGGCCAGCGACAACGCCGCCGCGAACTCCGCCGAGAACGTCTTCGTCCGCGAGTACAGGTGCGGCTGGAACACCACGATCACCCGCCCGGACCCGGCCGCCGTGCGCACCGCGCGCAGCTGCGCGGCCACCTCGGTCGGGTGGTGGGCGTAGTCGTCGTAGACGCGGACGTCGCCGGCCCGGCCCTTGAACTCGAAGCGCCGCCGGACGCCGCCGAACGCCGCGAGCCCCTCGGCCAGCTCGAGCGCCGGCGCGCCCAGCTCGATCCCGGCCAGCAACGCCGCCACGGCGTTCAGCGCCATGTGCTCACCCGGCACGGCAACCCGCACCGACAGCTCGGAGCCGTCCAGCGCCAGCCGCACCACCCCGCCGTCCGGCGCCGGCACGTAGTCCAGGATCCGCGCGTCGGTGGCCGTGCGGCCGTAGCGCCGGACCCGGACACCGAGCGCCTCGGCCTGCTTGCCGAGGTCGTCCGCCGCGGCGTCGTCGGCGCAGACGATCAGCAGCCCACCCGGCACGATCCGGCTCACGAACTCGGTGAACACCTTGGTGTAGGCCTCGGCCGTGCCGTGGTGGTCCAGGTGGTCCGGCTCGACGTTCGTCACGACCGCGACCGACGGCGAATACGTCAGGAACGAGCCGTCACTCTCGTCGGCCTCGGCGACGAAGATGCCGCCCTCGCCGTGGTGGGCGTTGGCGCCGGACTCGTTGAGGTCGCCGCCGATGGCGAACGACGGGTCGAGCCGGCAGTGCTGCAGCGCCACGGTGAGCATCGAGGTCGTCGACGTCTTGCCGTGCGTGCCTGCGATGCAGGCGACGCGGTGGCCTTCCATCAGCCCGGCCAGCGCCTGCGCCCGGTGCAGCACCGGGATGCCCGCCGCGCGTGCCGCGGCCAGCTCGGGGTTGGTCTCCTTGATCGCCGTCGAGACGACCACGGCCGACGGCGGCTCGGCCAGTTCGTCCACATTGGACGCCCGCTGGCCGACGAACAGCTCGGCGCCCTGGGCCCGCAGCGACAGCAGCGCGCGCGACTCCTTGGCGTCCGAACCGGACACGAAAGCCCCGCGGGCCAGCAGGATCCGCGCGATGCCGGACATGCCGGCCCCGCCGATCCCGATCAGGTGCGCCCGGCGCAGTTCTTCAGGCAGGTCAGGCACCGGCGGCCTCCAGGACGATCCGGGCGAGGGTCTCGTCGGCCTCGCGGTGGCCCATGCCGACCGCCGCCGCGCCCATCTTCGCGACGCGGTCGGCGTCGGTGACCAGCGGGACGACGACCTCGGCGACCTTGGCCGGGCTGAGGTCGGCGTCGTCGATCATCAGCGCGGCCCCGGCGTCGACCGCCGGACGGCCGTTGGTGGCCTGCTCGCCGTTGCCGATCGGCAACGGGACGAACACCGCGGGCAGCCCGACCGAGGTCACCTCGGCGACGGTCATCGCGCCGGAGCGGCAGATCGCGACGTCGGCGGCGGCGTAGGCCAGGTCCATCCGCTCCAGGTACGGCACCGGCACGTACGCCGGCTTGCCCGGGAACTCCTGCACGACCAGCGTGTTCTTCGGGCCGTGCGCGTGCAGGACGCCGACCCCGGCGTCCGCGAGCTCCTTCGCCGCGCCGGACACGGCGGCGTTGATCGACTGCGCGCCCTGCGAACCGCCGAAGACCAGCAGCGTCGGCGCGTCCGGGTCGAGGTCGAAGAACGCGCGGGCCTCGGCTCGCAGCGCGGCCCGGTCGAGGGCCGTGATCGACCGCCGCAGCGGGATCCCGACGACCTCGGCGTTCGGCAGCGTCGTCCCCGGGACGGCCACCGCCACCCGGCGGGCGAACCGCGCGCCCACCTTGTTGGCCAGGCCGGCCGACTTGTTGGCCTCGTGCACGACGATCGGGACGCGCCCGCGCGCGGCCAGGTAGGCGGGCAGGGCGACGTACCCGCCGAAGCCGACGACGACGTCCGCGCCGACGCGCTCCAGCACTTCGCGGGTCTTGCGGACCGAGTCGCGGACCTTCAGCGGCAGCTTGACCAGCTCCGGGGTCGGCTTGCGGGGCAGCGGCACCGGCGGGATCAGCTCGAGGGGGTAGCCGCGGGCCGGGACGAGCTTGTTCTCCAGGCCGCGCTCGGTGCCGAGCGCGACGACCTTCGCGTCCGGTCGCAGCCGCATGACGGCGTCGGCCAGGGCGAGGGCGGGTTCGATGTGTCCTGCGGTGCCACCTCCGGCGACCACCACCACGGGCGCCTTGCCCGTGGCCGACCGCTCGGTTCCCTTGACGGGCTTACTCACCTATGACCTCTCCGGTTCGCGGTACTCCGGGTACCACGGCTCGCTGTTGTCCGCGCGGCCCCGCCGCGAGACGTGGCCGTGCTCGTCCGTGCCGCGCTGCGGCGCACCGGTTCGCGGACCGACCTGCGTCGTTCCTGCGCCGGGGCGGGCCGGGCCGCACGGGGCGCCGGCCGGGCCGCCTTCGCCCCACTCCGCCCCGCCGCCTTGCGCGTGGCGGGCGGGCGGTACGGGTCGGGCGCGGGCAGCCGCAGCAGACGCCCGAATTTACCCGGCCCCTGTGTGCGCAGCGCGGCCACCGCCTCCGGTTCGTGCCGGGCGGCGTTCGCGAGCACGCCCATGATGAGCATGGTGATCACCAGCGAGGTGCCGCCGTAGGAGATCAGCGGCAGCGTGACGCCGGTGACCGGCAGCAGACCGACGACGTAGCCGATGTTGATGCCGGCCTGGGCGACCAGGAACACCGTCAGCGTGCCGGAGACGATCCGGATCCACGGGTCGATGTTGCGGGTGGCGATCCGCAAGCCCACGATCGCGACGCCGGCGAACAGGCTGAGCACGACGACGCAGCCGACCAGGCCGAGCTCCTCGCCGATCAGGGCGAAGATGAAGTCGTTCTGCACGTTCGGCAGGTAGTTCCAGCTGGCCGCGCCCTGGCCGAGGCCCTTGCCGAACAGCCCGCCGTCGGCGAGCGCCAGCTTGGCCTGGTTGGCCTGGAAGCCCTCGGCGCTGACGTCGGCGTCCGGCGAGAGGAACGACATCACCCGGGCGAGCCGGTAGGGCGCGATGACGGCCAGCACGAGCACCCCGGCCAGGCCACCGGCCAGGATGACGCCGAACAGCCGTTTCGGGGCGCCGGCGAACCACAGCAGGGCGAGCAGGACGACGGCGAGGGTGACCGTGCCACCGAGGTCGGGCTGCAGCATGACCAGGGCGAACATCAGCAGCGCGATCGGCACCACCGGCACCAGCAGGTGCCGCCACTGGTGGATCACGTTGTACTTGATCACCAGGATGTGCGCGCCCCAGAAGGCCAGCGCGACCTTCGCGGCCTCGACCGGCTGGAAGGTGAACTCGCCGATCTTGAACCAGCCCTGCGAACCGTTGACCGTCGAGCCGAGCGGGGTCAGCACGAGCACCAGCAGGCCGAGGCAGATCACCGTCGCGGTGGCCGACATCCGCCGGATCCGCTCCAGCTTGACCCGCAGGCCCAGCCAGAACACGAACGAGCCGAGCGCGACGAACACGAGGTGCTTGACGAACAGCGAATACACGCCGCTGCCGGTCTTCGGGTTGTAGGAGGCGACCGACGACGCCGAGAGCACCATGACGATGCCGATCACGGTGAGCACGCCGGTGAGGGCGAGCACCAGGTGGAACGACGCCAGCGGCCGGGAGAGCCACGCGGTCAGCGCGGTCCGGAACGCGACGAAGCCGCTCTCCTTGCGCTCGCGGCGCGGCCGCTTCGGCGGCGGTGCGGGCTTGGTCTCAGCTGTCGTCACTCGGCTCCCCCGCTGCGTCGTCGCGGAGGACACGCACGGCCGCGGCGAACGCGTCGCCGCGCTCGCCGTAGCTCGAGAACATGTCCAACGACGCCGCGGCGGGTGCCAGCAGCACCACGTCACCTGGCCGGGCCATCGCGCTGGCCGCACTCACCGCCGCAGTCATGGGTTCATCGTCACCCGGACGGAGGCTGTTCACCGGGACATCCGGCGCGTGTCGCGCAACCGCGGCGGCGATCACGGGTGAATCGACACCGAGCAGCACGACCCCGCGGAGGCGGCCGGCGATGTTGCTCACGAGTTCGTCGACCGAGGCGCCCTTGAGCTGGCCCCCGGCGATCCACACGATGTTCGCGTGGGCGCGCAGGGATCCGGCGGCCGCGTGCGGGTTGGTCGCCTTCGAGTCGTTGACGTACCGCACGCCGGCCACTTCGGCGACCTCGACGGCCCGGTGCGGGGCCGGCTGGTACTCGCGCAGGCCCTTCACCACGGCGTCGGCCGTGACGCCGTGCGCGCGGGCCAGCGCGGCCGCGGCCAGGGCGTTGGCGACGTTGTGCGGGCCCGCCGGGCGGACGTCCGACAGCGTGGCGAGCTCCTCGGCGCTGTTCGCCGGGTCGGCGACGAAAGCGCGGTCGACCAGCAGGTCCTCGACCACGCCCAGCTCGCCGGCGCGCGGGGTGTCGAGCTGGAAGCCGACGCGGCGGGCGCTCTCGGGCGCGTGCTCGGCGGCGATCCGGGTCGACCAGTCGTCGTCGGCGTTGTGCACGGCGACCTTGGCCCGCGTGTAGACGCGGCCCTTGGCGGCCGCGTACTCGGCCATCGAGCCGTGCCAGTCGATGTGGTCCTCGGCCAGATTGAGCACGACGGCGGCGTCCGGGGCCAGCGTCGAAGACCAGTGCAGCTGGAAGCTCGAGAGCTCCACGGCCAGCACGTCGTAGCCGGCGCGAACCGCGTCGAGCGCCGCGTACCCGATGTTCCCGCAGGCCACGGCGTTCGCCCCGGCGGCCTTGAGGATCGACTCGAGCATGCCGGCGGTGGTCGTCTTGCCGTTGGTGCCGGTGACGACCAGCCAGCACGGCGGGTGCTCGCGCAGCTGCCCGACCCGCCAGGCCAGCTCGACGTCGCCGATGACCTCGATCCCGGCCTCGGCCGCCGCCACCAGCAGTGGCGACGTCGGCCGCCAGCCGGGGCTGGTGACGACGAGCGCTGTTCCCTCAGGTGGCTCGGTCAGCCCGGGCACCAGTTCGGCGCCGAGGCCCTCCAGCTCGGCCAGGCGCCCGGCGTTGCCGTCGGTGACGGTGACGCGCGCGCCCAGCTCGACCAGCACCGGCACCACGGACTTGCCCGTGACCCCGGCCCCGGCGACGAGAACGTGACGACCGGCGATCTCCATGTCAGCCGCCGAGACCGAGCTGCTCGCTGTAGAACAGGCCCAGCCCGAACATGCAGCAGATCGCCGAGAGCAGCCAGAACCGGATGATCACCGTGGTTTCGGCCCAGCCGGCGAGCTCGAAGTGGTGGTGGAACGGCGCCATCCGGAACAGCCTTCGCCGGGTCGTCCGGAACACCGCGATCTGCGCGACCACCGAGATCATCTCGACCATGAACAGGCCGCCGATGACGATGGCGAGCAGCTCGGTGCGGGTCGTCATGGACAGGCCGGCGACCAGGCCGCCGAGGGCCAGCGAGCCGGTGTCGCCCATGAAGATCTTCGCCGGGGCCGCGTTCCACCAGAGGAACCCGACGCAGGCGCCGGTCGCCGCGGCGGCGACCACGGCCAGGTCCAGGGGGTCGCGGACGTCGTAGCAGGCGGCGGCCGGCGCGTTGGCGCAGGACAGCCGCTCCTGCCAGAACGAGATGACCACGTAGGTGGCCAGCACCATCGCCGCCGCGCCGCCGGCCAGGCCGTCGAGGCCGTCGGTGAAGTTCACCGCGTTCGACCAGCCGGAGATGACGATGTAGCAGAAGATCACGAAGATCACCGACGGGAAGGTGATCAGCGCGAGGTCGCGGACGTAGGAGAGGCTCTCCGACGCCGGCGTGATGCCGTGCTCGTTCGGGAAGTTCAGCACCAGCACCGCGAAGGCGATGGTGACGACGAGCTGCCCGACGAGCTTCGCGGTCTTGTTGAGCCCCAGGTTCCGCTGCTTGCGGATCTTGATGAAGTCGTCGAGGAACCCGACGATCCCCAGGCCCACCGCGAGCATCAGGACGAGCAGCCCGGAGGCCGTCGGCGCGCCGCTGCGGGAGTTGAACATCCAGTTGATCAGGTGTGCGGCGAAGTACCCGACGACCATCGCGATGATGATCGCGACACCGCCCATGGTCGGGGTACCGCGCTTGGACTTGTGTCCCTGGGGGCCTTCCTCACGGATCTCCTGGCCGAAGCCCTGCCGGGAGAAGACCCGGATGAGGTAGGGCGTGAGCAGGATGGAGATCAGCAGGCCCGCCGCGGCCGCGATCAGGATGCTGATCACGCGTCACCACCGTTCGAGCGATTCTCGGAGTTGTCGGTTTCCCGGGGTTCGAGCAGGGCTTCGGCGACCCGCCAGAGGCCGGCCGCCTTGGAGGCCTTGACCAGCACCACGTCCCCGGGGCGGAGCTGATCATGCAGCAGGGCGGCGGCGGCCTCGACGTCGGGTACCAGAGTGGACTCCTCGCCCCAGGAGCCTTCCTGGTGCGCCCCCTGGTGCATGGCCGCCGCCTCGGGCCCGATGACCACGAGCTTGGCGATGTTGAGCCGGACGACGAGCCTGCCGATCTCGTCGTGGGCGGTGACCGAGTCCGCGCCGAGCTCGCCCATCACGCCGAGCACGGCCCACGAGCGGCGGCCGGTCTCCCGCGTCATCGCGGCGAGGGCCTTCAGGCCGGCCCGCATCGACTCGGGGTTGGCGTTGAAGGAGTCGTTGAGGATCGTGACGCCGTCGGGCCGGGTGACGACCTCCATGCGCCGCGCGGAGCGCCGTTCGAGGGCCGAGAGCCGCTCGGCGACCTCGGCCGGCGGCACGCCCAGCTCCAGGGCCACCGCGGCGGCCGAGAGCGCGTTGCCGACGTGGTGCTCGCCGTGCAGCGGCAGCTTGACGTCGGCCTCGCCGGCCGGGGTGATCAGCCGGAAGGACGCGCGGGCCTCGTCGTCGAGGGTGATGTTCTCCGCGCGGACCTGGGCGGACGGGCTCTCGCCGACGAACACCACCCGGGCCTTCGTGCGGCTCGCCATGGCCGCGACCAGCGGGTCGTCGAGGTTCAGGATCGCGACGCCGTCTTCGGGCAGGGCCTCGACGAGCTCGCCCTTGGTCTTCGCGATGCCTTCGCGCGAGCCGAACTCGCCGACGTGCGCGCTGCCGACGTTGAGCACGACGCCGATCTTCGGCGGCGCGATCTCGGCGAGGTGGGCGATGTGGCCGGGACCCCGCGCGGACAGCTCCAGCACCAGGTGCCGGGTCTGCGCGTCGGCCCGCAGCGCCGTCCAGGGGTGGCCGAGCTCGTTGTTGAACGACCCGGGCGGCGCGATCGTCGGGCCGAGCGGCTCGAGCAGCTGCGCGATGACGTCCTTGGTCGAGGTCTTGCCGGAGGAGCCGGTGACGCCGACGACGGTCAGCTCGCCCTCGGCCAGGCGCTGCACGACGTGCCGGGCGAGCTTGGCCAGCGCGGCCAGCACCGCGGCGCCGGAGCCGTCCTTGTCGCCGGTCAGCGCGACCGACCGCTCGTGGGCCTCGCCCGCGGCCGGCGGCGGGACGACGATCGCGGGCGCGTCGATCTCGCGGGCGGCCAGCACGGCCACCGCGCCGGCCTCGACGGCCTGCGCGGCGAAGTCGTGGCCGTCGACCTTCTCGCCCGGCAGGGCGACGAACAGGCCGCCGGGCGTGAGCTTCCGGGTGTCGAACTCCACGGTGCCGGTCACCTGCGCGCCCGGCTCGGCGCGGTGCAGCCGGCCGCCGACGACGTCGGCGATCTCGGCCAGGCTGAGCACGATCACACACTCACCTCGAGTTTGTTGCGGATGGCCGCGGCCAGCTCGTCGCGGTCGGAGAACGGGTGCACGACACCGCCGGCCTCCTGGCCGGACTCGTGCCCCTTGCCGGCGAGGAAGACGATGTCACCCGGCTCGGCCAGCGCGACGGCGTGCGCGATGGCGTCGCGGCGGTCGCCGATTTCGATGACCTCGCCGCCCTCGGCGGGCCCCACCGCGCGGGCGCCGGCCAGCATGGCGGCCCGGATCGCCGCCGGGTCCTCGGAGCGCGGGTTGTCGTCGGTGACGATCAGGACTTCACTCCGGCGGGCCGCGGCCTCGCCCATCATCGGGCGCTTGGCGGTGTCCCGGTCGCCGCCGCAGCCGAGGACGGTGATGATCCGGCCGTCGGTGCGGGCGCGCAGCGCGTCCAGGCCCTGGGCGACCGCGGCCGGCTTGTGGGCGTAGTCGACGACCGCGGTGAACTCCTGGCCGACGTAGACGCGCTCCATCCGGCCCGGCACCTGCACCTGGGCCAGCCCGGTGACGATGTGCTCCAGGCTCACCCCGGCGGTGCTCAGGATCGCGGCGGCGAGGACGGCGTTGGCGACGTTGAACTCGCCGGGCAGCGGGATCCGGGCGGCGGCGCGGACGCCGTCCGGGCCGTGCAGGGTGAACGTCTGCTCGCCCTGCGGGGTGGCCTCCAGGTCGGTGGCCTTCCACGCGGCGTCGGTGCCCGGATCGGTGGTGACGGTGATCGTCTGCGGCGTCAGCAGGGCCTGGCCCCACGCGCTGTCGACCACGACGACCTCGTGCGTCGAGCGGCCGTCGAACAACAGCGACTTCGCGGCGAAGTACTCCTGCATGTCCTTGTGGAAGTCCAGGTGGTCCTGGGACAGGTTGGTGAACGCGCCGACCGAGAACCGGGTGCCGTTGACCCGGCCCAGCGCGAGCGCGTGGCTGGAGACCTCCATCGGCACGTGCGTGACGCCGCGCTCGAGCATCACCGCGAGCAGCGCCTGCAGGTCCGGTGCCTCGGGCGTGGTGAAGCCGCTGACCAGGCGTTCGCCGGCGATCCGGGTCTCCACCGTGCCGATCAGGCCGGTGGTCAGGCCGGCCGCCTGCAGGCCCGCGTCGACCAGGTAGGACGTCGTGGTCTTGCCGGAGGTGCCGGTGACGCCGAGGACGGACAGCTGCAGCGAGGGCTCGCCGTAGATCCAGGCGGCGATCTCGCCGAGGGCGGCGCGCGGGTCGGCGTGCACCAGGATCGGGACGCCGGCGTCGCGCAGGGCGGGCCGCTCGGCGCCGGCGGCGTCGGTGAGCACCGCGACGGCCCCGGCGGCGACCGCCTGGTCGCTGAAGTCGGCACCGTGGGCGCGGGCGCCCGGGAGGGCGGCGAAGAGGTCACCGGGCAGCACGTGCTGCGCGCGCAGCGTGGTGCCGGTGACGGTGAGCTCGGCCGCGTCGGGCGAGCCGGCGATGAGGCGGGCGTCCGCCCTGGCGAGCAGCGTCGCCAGCGGGACCGGGACGATGCGCGCCGGGCGCGGCGGTGCGGGGACCGCTTTCACCGGGCTTTCCGGCACCGGGGAACTGGACGAGGACACGGACACGGCCAAGAGGCTACCGGCGGCCGTTCCGGGCCCCCGCACGCGGTACGGCGATTGCGCGCGGCTGAGGCACATGTGCTAGGCGCCGTTCCCGACCTCGTTGCCCCGCAACGGTTTCCCCGCCGCCAGCTCATGTGGACACTCTGCCGCCGCCGGTCGTGAGTGGTAAGGCGGGTTAGAACCCGCCTTAC